>NZ_JBVHLU010000002.1:0-268547 GCF_055558835.1 Embleya sp. NPDC025285 | reverse complement strand
CACACCGTCCCGAGCGAGGCGCCGCTTTTTCTTGGAGGAGCGAAGCGGAGGAAAGAAAAAGCGGCGCCTCGCGAGCCGGCGACGAAGTCGCCCAAAAAACAGCAACGCCGCCGCCACGACTCCGGCCCGCCCACGCCCCGGCCCGCCACGCCCCGGCCCGCCCACGCCCCGGCCCGCCCACGACTCACCCGCCCACGACTCACCCGCCCACGACCCACCCGCCCACGACCCACCCACCCACGACCCACCCACCCGCGACCCACCCCCACGCGACCCACCCCCACGCGAGCCGTCGACGCAGCCGCCCGGCACCGCCCGGCACCGCCCGACTCACATCTCCCGGCGCCCGATCCGCCACACCGCGAGCCACACGCTCAGCGCGGACAGGACCACGGCGACCACCAGGTTGTCGACGTACTCGCCGGGAGTGTGCCCGCGCAGCAGGTCGACCTGGCAGTTGAAGAGCTGGCTCGGCAACCAGTGCTGCAACGGGCGCCACAGCGCCGCGACCGGCATCAGCACGAACGCGACCAGGGACCCGCCGAAGATCGCCACGGGACGGCGCAGGAACGCCGCCATCGCGGCGACCACGCTCACCTCCAGCACGACGCCCACGATCCCGTAGAAGGACCCGTAGAAGACGGCCTTCGCCGGCAGCGGGCCGAACATCCAGTGCACCTGGGCCCAGGCGATCAGGTTGCCCATCAGGTAGGCCAAAGAGACCGCCGCCGTGGTCACCGTGTACCGCGGCACCACCAGATCGCGACGTCGCCGCACCCGGGTGCGATGGAACGCGGCCAGACCCGGTCGATGGTCGACCGCGAGCGCGCTCGCCATCAGCGCGAGGCCGACCAGGATGCCGATCTGGCCGGCGGCGTAGGTGTACACCGCCATCCCGCTGTCCGCCCGCATCCCGCCCACCGGTGCCACCGCGTCGATGTGCAGGGCCTCGACGATGCGATCACGGTGCTTGGCGAAGACCGGGCCGATCAGGCCCACGCCCGGATAGGCGACCAGGAGCAGCAACAATCGTTTGGTGCGCACCAGCCGCAGCCACTCCAGGCGCCACAGCCCCAGTCGGCGCGGCCCGCGCGGGAGCACCCGCGCCGCGTCGGCCACCACCGCGGGCGGGCCGGCCGACGTCGACGCGGGCGCCTGAACGGCGCCGGATCGGGTCATCGCGGACCGCCGGTGATGGACAGGAATGCCGCCTCCAGGTCCGACTCCTCCGGCGCGACCGACACCAACCGGGCCGTGCTGCGGCTGAGCACCTCGGCGAGGTGCCGCTCACCGGCCTCCAGCGACCGGGCCTCCACCCGGAACAGCCCCGGCCGCAGCGACGACACGCGCGCGACCCAGCTCTCCGCGGCGAACGCGCGCAACAGGTCGGTGCCGCCACCGCGCACCCGGACCAGCCAGCTCGGCCGCATGTGCGTGTCCACCAGTTCGGCGGTCGGCCCCTGGTAGAGCAGCCGGCCCGCGCGCACCACGCCCACGTGATCGCAGACCCGCTGTACGTCGGCCAGGATGTGGCTGGAGAAGACGACCGTGGTGTGCTCGCGCAGGCTCGCCACCAGGTCGAGCACGTCCGCCCGACCGCGCGGGTCCAGCGCGGAGGTGGGCTCGTCCAGGATCAGCAGTTCGGGGTCGGCCACCAGCGCGGCGGCCAGGCCAAGGCGCAGCGTCATGCCGCGCGAGAGCGAGCCGGCCTTGCGGTCGCCGCACGCGGACAGGCCGGTGCGATGCAGGGCGACCTTGACCTTCTCCCGGGGCAGCCGACGGTCGACGAGGTTTCCGGCCAGTTCGACCACCTCGGACGCGGTCAGCCAGGGCTCGAATTCGGGCACGTCCGTGGACACCGCGACGCGGCGTCGATCGACGCCGAAGACCACCTCGCCGGAATCCGCCCGCCGGGTGCCGCCCATGATCGACAACAGCGTGGTCTTGCCCGCGCCGTTGGGTCCCACCAGGCCGTATACGCAGCCGCGCGGCACCTTCAGGTCTATGCCGAAGATCCCGGTGCCGCCGCCGTAGTCCCGGGTCAGGGCACGGGTGGACACGGCGGGACCCATGGGTTCGCCGGTGTGCTCGGGGGTCTCGGCGGCGGTGCGATCGGGACGGGGAACCCGATCGTCGGAGGCCGACGACGTTTGTTGCGCCATCAAGTATCCAGGGTAGGTAGGCCGGCCGGTTTGTGTGTTCCTCCGTAAGGATGGGTCTGGCGCTCCTCCCTGGGCAGTACGGTCCCTAATGCCTGCTCCCGCCGATGACAAACGGTTTTCGGAACACGGCCGCCGAGCGGATGGTTGACACTTGTTGGTCCCGTCCCCTCCTCCTTGCGGAAAGGTTGGCCCGTGCCCGATGGCCCGCTGATCGTCCAGTCCGACAAAACCCTGCTCCTCGAGGTCGGGCACGAGGCCTCCGCCGACTGCCGCCGGGCCATCGCGCCGTTCGCCGAGCTCGAGCGCGCCCCGGAGCACGTGCACACCTATCGGCTGACCCCGCTGGGCCTGTGGAACGCGCGCGCCGCCGGCCACGACGCCGAGCAGGTCGTGGACGTACTGCTGCGCTACTCGCGCTACCCGGTGCCCAACGCGCTGCTCGTGGACGTCGCGGAGACGATGGGCCGCTACGGCCGGCTCCAACTGTCCAAGCACCCCACCCACGGCCTCGTGCTGACCACCACCGACCGCGCGGTGCTCGAGGAGGTGCTGCGCAGCAAGAAGATGATTCCACTGGTCGGCACCCGAGTGGACCCGGACACCGTGGTGGTGCACCCCTCCGAGCGCGGGCAGATCAAGCAGGTGCTGCTCAAGCTCGGCTGGCCCGCCGAGGACTTCGCGGGCTACGTGGACGGCGAGGCGCACACGATCGACCTGGCCGAGGACGGCTGGCAGTTGCGGCCGTACCAGCAGGAGGCGGTCGAGGGCTTCTGGCACGGCGGCTCGGGTGTGGTCGTGCTGCCGTGTGGCGCGGGCAAGACGCTGGTGGGCGCGGCGGCGATGGCGACCGCGAAGGCGACCACGCTGATCCTGGTCACCAATACGGTCTCGGCCCGCCAGTGGAAGTCCGAGTTGGTCAAGCGCACGTCGCTGACCGAGGACGAGATCGGCGAGTACAGCGGTACCCGCAAGGAGATCCGGCCGGTCACCATCGCGACCTACCAGGTGGTGACCACGCGCCGAAAGGGCGTCTACCCGCACCTGGAGCTGTTCGACTCCAGGGACTGGGGCCTGATCGTGTACGACGAGGTCCACCTGTTGCCCGCCCCCATCTTCCGGTTCACCGCCGACCTGCAGGCTCGGCGTCGACTGGGCCTGACCGCGACGCTGGTACGCGAGGACGGCCGCGAGGGCGACGTGTTCTCGCTGATCGGCCCCAAGCGCTACGACGCGCCGTGGAAGGAGATCGAGAACCAGGGATACATCGCGCCGGCCGACTGCGTCGAGGTTCGGGTGACATTGACAGAGACCGAACGGCTGGCCTACGCGACCGCCGAGCCCGAGGAGCGCTATCGCTTCTGCGCGACCACCGCCAGCAAGACGCGCGTGGTCAAGGACCTGGTCGAGCGGCACCGTGGTGAACAGACCCTGGTCATCGGCCAGTACATCGACCAACTCGACGAGTTGGGCGAGGTGTTGAACGCGCCGGTGATCAAGGGCGAGACCACCAACAAGGAGCGCGAGCGGTTGTTCGACGCGTTCCGCACCGGCGCGGTGCAGGCGCTCGTGGTCAGCAAGGTGGCGAACTTCTCGATCGACCTGCCGGACGCGACGGTGGCCATCCAGGTGTCCGGTTCGTTCGGGTCGCGGCAGGAGGAGGCCCAGCGACTCGGGCGGGTGTTGCGACCCAAGGCGGACGGCCGGGGTGCGCGCTTCTACTCGGTCGTCGCGCGGGACACCATCGACCAGGACTTCGCGGCGCATCGGCAACGTTTCCTCGCGGAACAGGGTTACGCGTACCGGATCGTCGACTCCGACGACCTGGACAAGCAGAGGTAGCCGGGGCGTTCGGTTCGGGGGACGTTCGATCAGTGGCTCGGGCGCCCTTCGGGCGTCTTCGCGGTCCGCTCCCGCCGCCAAAACGGTGTGCGGCGGGGGTGGACGCGGGCGGCCAGGTGCCGGCCCAGGAATATGTAGGCGAGGAACGCGCCGGTCGCGTTCAGGATCACGTCGTCGATGTCGAACGCCCGGCCGACCACGAACAGCCCCTGGACCGCCTCGACGACGAGCATCAGCGCGCCGACGGTGAGCAGGATCCGAAGTGGGCCGCGCAGCCGGGCGGTGACCACCGGGAGCAGTACGCCCAGCGGCGCGCACAGCACCAGGTTGCCGCCGATCTGCCGGACCGCGTCCCGGACTTCGGGGCGGTCCAGGTAGGAGCGAATCGAGTCGCCTGGATCGGTGTTGCCGGTGACCAGGTCCTGCGAATCGGGCTGCGGGGTGAACGTCACCCGGGCCAGCACCAGCGCGAACGCGACCAGGGCCAGTGCGCCGAGCCCGATTGCGATGCCGCGCAGCACGCGGGCGCCGCGCGAGCGGGCGGGAGCGGGACGCGGGTCGGCGACGTCGGCGGCCTTGCGTTTCGTGGGCGTGCGCTTGGTGGTGGTGCGTTTCGCGGCCGTGCGTTTCGCGGTTTTCGCGCCGGGCGTGTCCACCGTATCCACCCCCGATTGTCGGTTCGGCTGCCCTGAGCGGGCGTCTGCCCACGGGGCCCCGGACCATGCGGGGTCACGGCACGGCGTGCCGACCGAGCAGGGTGACCTGGACGGCGGTACTGGTGAACACCCATGTGCCGCGCGCGATCGTCGCGGTGATGTGGGCGGGCCGGCGCAGCCGGGCGCGCACCAGTTCGGGGAAGGCGATCTCGGCGGGGGAGGAGCCGCGCAGGGCCGGCATCCGCAGTGGTCGAGGGGCGGGGAGATGCGTCATCGTGCTCATGTCCTCGACGCTACGTGGACCGACACAACGGGTGCGTCAGCACCAGGGCGCCCGCCTCGGTACCTCTCGCGGATGACCGTCCCCTAGGGGTGGACCGAGCGGCGGACCCGGAGGATCGGGGTCGGCCGACACCCGGGACCGGGACGGGGTCGGGGCGAGGGCCCGATCGCCGTGGCCGGCGCGGGTCGGATCGGCGTGGGGGATGGCGTGCGCCGGGAGCGAGCCCCCGGCGGTCGCGCTCTCGCCTCGAATGCGCCCTTGACGCCACGAACCGGAAACGATCAAGGATGGCCCTGTTCACGGCAACGCACGCAATCGGACATCGGCACGCAACGTGCCTCGTCGTAGGCTGAACGGGTGAATGCCCTCGTAGTTGGTTTCGACCTGGACATGACGCTCGTCGATTCCCGTCCCGGCATCGGGGCGGCGTGGTCCGTGCTCGCCGAGGAGACCGGCGTCCCGATCGACATCGCGCTGGTCGTCTCCCGACTGGGGCCACCACTGGAGACCGAGGTCGCGAACTGGTTCCCGGCCGCCGAGATCACCGCCGTCGCCGCGCGCTACCGCGAGATCTACCCCCAACACGCCGTGCCCGGTACGGACGTGCTGCCCGGTGCCCGTGAGGCGCTCGCCGCGGTGCATCGACACGGCGGCCGCACGATGGTGGTGACCGGCAAGCACGAGCCCAACGCGCGCCTGCACCTGGACCATCTGGACCTGGCCGTGGACCACTTGGTCGGTGACCTGTGGGGCGAGCAGAAGGGCGGCGCACTACGCGCGTCGGGGGCGAGCGTGTACGTGGGCGACCACCTCGGCGATCTGATCGGGGCGCGCGCGGCGGGCGCGATCGCGGTCGGCGTGGCCACCGGCCCGATCTCCGCCGCGGACCTGCGCGCCGCCGGGGCCGACGTCGTGCTCGACGACCTGACCGAGTTTCCCGCGTGGCTGGACGGGCACGTCGCCGACCTGCGGCTCGCGGACCTGCGCGAGCGGCTGCGCGAACTGGGCAGCGTCGCGGTGGCGTTCTCCGGCGGCGCGGACTCGGCCTTCCTGCTCGCCGCGGCGGTGCGCACGCTGGGCGTCCACCACGTGCTCGCGCTGACCACCGAGTCGTCGAGCCTGCCGGCCGCCGAACGCGACGCCGCGCGGGCCTTCGCGGCCCGACTGGGGGTGCGGCACGAACTGGTGCCCAGCGACGAGATGGCCCGCGAGGGCTACCGCGCGAACGGCGGCGATCGATGCCGGTTCTGCAAGACGGAGTTGATGGCGGTGCTCGGGCCGGTGGCGCGCGCGGCGGGGATGGCCCACCTGGCCACCGGAACCAACGCGGACGACGTGCGCGCGGGCTTTCGGCCCGGGATCGCCGCGGCGGCCGAGGCCGGCGCGGTCACCCCGCTGTGCGACGCGGGCCTGACCAAGGCCCAGGTGCGGGCGATCAGCCGGACCTGGGGATTGCCGACCTGGGACAAGCCGGCCGCGGCCTGTCTGTCCAGCCGGGTCGCCTATGGCGTGGCGATCACCCCGGCCCGGCTGGCCCGGGTCGAACGCGCGGAGACCGCGTTGCGCGCGGTGCTGGTCCGGGACGGGATCGCGGTCCGCAACCTGCGGGTGCGCGATCTGGGGCAGTCCGCGCGGATCGAGGTGGACGGCCCGCTGAGCGCCGTCGTGGACGGCCACGCGCCGGCCCTGGCCGCGGTGCGCGAGGCCGGCTTCGCGAGCGTCGAGGTGGATCCGCTCGGCTACCGCGAGGGCGCGATGAACGAACTCCTGGTGGACCCGGAGTCGTACCGCTGAGACACGCCCTGGGCGCGCCGGGGCGGACCGGCGTCAGAGGGTCTTGGGCACCGGTCGACGCCTGCTGCGGGCCGATTTGAACAGCCCAGCGCCGGCCAGCGCGAAGCCGACCGGCATCAGCGCGCTGACCAGGTAGACCGCCGTCGGCAGCGCGTCGGCGCCGATCAGCAGCGGCGTGACGGTGGCGAGCGTGGCGAGCGTTCCGATGGCGAAGAGCACCGCGCCGATGCGGACGAGCCGATCGCCGGGGCCTGCGGATGCGTTGTACACACGCCCAGGGTAGATGCCCCGTTCCGCCCCGGACGCGCCCGGGGCGGGATCCCCATGTCCGGCCGAGAACGCGACCATTAGCCTGGTCGAGTGAACGGGGTCACTACGCGTTCCTGCTCGGATTCGATGTGTGCGCCCCACCCAGCCTGGTAAATGCTCGTAAAAGTCCCGACGAAGCCGTCCCGACACGATCGAGGTCTCCCGTGCCCACCGGCAAGGTCAAGTGGTTCGACACCGAGAAGGGCTTCGGGTTTTTGTCCCGGGACGACGGGGGCGACGTGTTCGTGCACGCGTCGGCGCTGCCGCAGGGCCTGGACACGCTCAAGCCGGGCACCCGGGTCGAGTTCGGCATCGTCGAGGGGCGACGGGGCGAACAGGCCCTCTCGCTCCGCGTCCTGGACCCGCGCCCCTCCGTCGTCGCCGCGAGCCGCAAGAAGCCCGACGAGATGAGTTCGATCATCCAGGACCTGCTCAAGGTCCTCGAAGGCGTCGACAAGACGCTCGAGCGCGGGCGCTACCCCGACAAGCGCGCGACCACGAAGGTCGCCGAACTCCTGCGGGCGGTCGCCGACGAGTTGGACACGTGACGGGTTTCACCCGACGCGTTGTTGCGCGATGCGGCGGGTTGCTCGGTCTGGCCGCCTGAGCGGTGTCCTCAAGCGCCGGACGGGCTGAGTTGGTCCTCAGGCGCCGGACGGGCTGAGTGGGTTGTGTTTCCGTGTGGCGTTGGTCTTGCCGAGCCTGGGTTGTCCTCAGGCGCCGGACGGGCTGGGTGGGTTGGGTTCCCGTGTGGCGTTGGTGCCGCCGAGACCTGGGTTGTCCTCGAGCGCCCGACCGGCTGATGGGGTTGCGTACCCGGGCGCGGGTTGGTCTCGCCGAGGGCTGCGTTGTCATCGGGCGCCGGATGGGCTGGATTGTGCCGGGCGGGCTCGAGAGCCCGTCCGGTGCGGCCGGTGTCTAGGGGAATGCGAGGGCGCTTGCCGGGATGGCGGGGACCAGGTTTTCGGCGGCGGCGCGAGTGAGGAGGTGGGTGACCGCGGCGTGGCCGGCGTCGCCCAGGTCGCGGGTGAACTCGTTGACATACAGGGCGATGTGTTGGTCGGCGACCGCCGGGTCCATCTCCTGGGCGTGTTCCAGGACGTAGGCGCGCGACGCGGCCGGGTTTGCCCACGCGTGTTCGACCGAGGCGCGAGCCGCCGCGGCCAGCGCGGGCAGGTCCAGCGAGCGCTTGGCGATGATCGCGCCGAGCGGGATCGGCAGGCCGGTGTCCGACTCCCACCAGTCGCCCATGTCGGCCAGGCAGGTCAGGCCGTAGCGCGCGTAGGTGAAGCGCGCCTCGTGGATGACCAGGCCCGCGTCCACGACGCCGTCGCGCACCGCGGGCATGATCTCGGCGAACGGCAACACCCGGATCTCGCCGACCCCACCGGGCACGTTGCCCGCCGCCCACAGCCGGAACAGCAGGTAGGCGGTGGAGCGTTCGCTCGGTACCGCGACCACCTTGCCCGCCAGCGCCGCCGGCGTGCTCGCGCCCAGGCTCAGCACCAGCGGGCCGCAGCCCCGGCCGAGCGCGCCGCCGCAGGGCAGCAGCGCGTACTCGTCCAGGACCCACGGCAGCGCGGCGTAGGACACCTTGAGCAGGTCCAGTTCACCGCGCTCGGCCAGGCCGTTGGTGATGTCGATGTCGGCGTAGCGCACGTCCACGGGCGGCGCGTCCGGAAGCAGCCCGTGCGTCCACGCGTGGAAGACGAACGTGTCGTTCGGGCACGGCGAGTAGGCCAGCGACAGGGTCATGGCGTCGGGCTCCCTTCGAGCGCGGCGAAGGCCGCGGTGAGTGCGCGCAGCGCGTCGGGGATGCGCCACGCCGCGCGGTCGCGCGGACCCACGGCGTTGGAGACGGTGCGCAGTTCGAGCATCGGCACGGCGAACGCGGCGGCGGCGGTGGCCACTCCGAAGCCCTCCATGCCCTCGACCGCGGCACCCGGATGGCGCTCGGCCAGCTCGGCGGCACGCGCGGCGGTGCCGGTGACCGTGGACACGGTGAGCGCGGGTCCGGTGGCGAGCGGGATGTCGGCCACCCGCAACGCGTCGCCCACGCGGGCGAGAAGACCCGGGTCGGCCTCGAACGCGCTCGTCCCGAAGCCCAGTTCCTCGATCGGCACGAACCCGTCGGCGGTCTGCGCGCCCAGATCGGCCGCCACCACGCGGGTGGCCAGCACCGTCGAGCCGACCGGCGCGACACCCGCGAAGCCGCCCCCGATACCGGCGTTGATCACCAGGTCGTAGGAGCCGCGGGCGAGTGCCGCGGCGGTTCCGGCGGCCGAGGCGGCCGGACCCGCGCCGACGGCGAGCACGTCGGGACCGGGTATCCGCCACGAACGCGAACCGCCGAGCACGGCGTCGCGCTCGGCGGCCACCGCGGTGATCACCAGGATGGGCAAGGGCTACTTCTTCTCGACCTTGAAGGCCCAGATGCCGCGGTAACCCTGCTTGCCGTCCGGCTGCACGACCTGCACGATCAGCGGCTCGCTGTCCTTCTCCGGCGCGCCGTAGTTCAGCCGAAGGCCCGAGAAGTACGTGGACTTGATCGGGGTGGACGACTGCTGCTTGCCGTTCACCAGGAGCAGCCAACCGGCGTCGGCGATCTTCTGGTCCACGCCGACCGAGAAGGCGCCGCCCTCGGAGACCGAGATCTTCTTGACCTTGGTCTCGTTCAGGCAGCCCTCGACCTTCGTCTCCGCGAGCGTGCCGTTCTCCTTGTAGCACTCGGCCTCGGAGTGAACCGACGTGGTCCCGCTGACCAGGGTCACCAACGGGGTGGGCTTGTCGATGTTGCAACCCGTCAGGGCGAGCGCGCCCAGGACGGCGGCGCCGGCGAGCGCGGCAGGGCGGCGAGTCTTCATGATCGGAAGATTACCGGGCGGCCCGCAGCCGGATGCCGGGGGACCGCTTGCGACGCGCCCGGCGAGTCGTCAGTTTGCGGCCCACGACCACCAGCGCCAGCGTGAGCACGCCGGCCGCCACGCTCATCCCCAGCGTGCCGTTCAGGGGCAGCGCGATGCCGATGCCGCCGCCGATCACCCACGCCACCTGGAGAGCGGTCTCGGTCCGGGCGAAGGCCGACGTGCGCACCTCCTCGGGGATGTCGCGCTGGATCATCGCGTCCAGCGAGAGCTTGCCCAGTGCCTGCGCGAGACCGGCCACGGCCGCCACCGAGAGCACGGTGACCAGGCTGTACATCACCGCCGCCCAGGCCGCGCAGGACGCGGACATCAGCAGTACGCCGACGATGATCGCCTCCGGTGCACGGGACTTGAGCCAGGCCCCGAGCGCGGTGCCGACCGCGTTGCCGACGGCGGCGGCGACCACCACCGCGATGGTGGCCTGGGTCGCGGACAGGTCGGCCACCGGGTGCTGTCGCATCAGGAAGCCGAGGAACATGATCAGGAAGCCGGAGAAGCCGCGCATCGCCGCGTTCGCCCACAGTGCCTGGACCACGGACGGGCCCACGCTGCGCAGCCGTCGCGAGGTCTTGACCCGGACCGGCTTGCGGCCGCTCTCGCGCTCGCCGCGCACACCCGGCCCGCCCTCGACCGACCCCTCGAGCGACTCCTCGATCCCGGACTCGGGCACCGTCTCGGTCGTGCCCCCGTCCCGCCCCGCCCGCAACTTGGTCAGCGACACCTTGCGCTTGTGCTCGACGCCGGGCGCCTCGGCGGTGAAGGAGGCCCGGTCCTCGCCCTCGGCCGAGTCGACCTTGGCGGGCAGGGTGAGTGCCAGGATCGCGCCGAAGGTGAACACGACACACGCGCCGTACAGGATCCCGGGTGTGCCGAACGCGTACTTGAGGCCGCCCGCGACGGGTGCCGCGCCCATGGTGCCGATCAGGCCGAACATGGTGATCCGCGAGTTCGCCTTGACCAGCGAGACCGAACGCGGTTGCAGCCGGGGCACCACCGCGCTGCGGCTGACCCCGTACACCTTCGAGGAGACCAGGACGCCGAACGCGGCCGGATACAACTCGAGCCCACCGTTGTTCACCGAGCCGGCCATCAGCCAGCACAGCCCCACCCGGACCAGCATCGCCACCGCCATCGCGACGCGGCGACCGCGGCGCATCCGGTCCAGGATCGGACCCAGCACCGGGGCCAGCAGCGCGAACGGCGCGAGAGTGATCAGCAGGTACATCGCGACCCGGTCGCGCGCCTCGCCGGTGGGCACCGAGAAGAACACGGTCGTGGCCAGGGCCATGGTCACCAGCGCGTCGCCCGCGTTGTTGATCAGATGCAGCTCGATCAGCTTGGCGAGGCCGCTTTCACCGGCCCCCTTGGCCCGGGCCGCGCCGCGTAGTTTGCCGAAGCCGCCGGTGAAGAGTCCGCCGAACCAGCCCAGCGCGCGACGCGCCGGACCTCGGTTCTTGGCGTACGACCCACGGGTCGAGCCAGGCGCACGAATGGTGCGCCGTGATGCGGTGGTGGTCTTGGAGGCTGCCACGCCGGGATCCTGCCCTCGCTCCCTCGGTTGATGCGGTCGCGACACGCCAGGAAGGGCTCGCTCCGCGCGCCCGTTCGGGAATCGGACGTGTTTTGAGGGTATCGGCGGTGGAGACCTTCGACGCGTGAGAGAGAATCACTCTCGTGAGTGCCGCGACCCGTAGTCGAACCCCGGACCGCCTCTGCGCCGAGGCGGTTGATCTTGCCTTCGCTGCCGCCGAGGAAGCCGCAGGTCAGGACTCCGTCGGCGAGCATCTGGGTGTTCAGGTGGATGGTGATCGCCTGGTCACCCACCTGTTCGCGTGCCGCGAGTCCGCCTATCACGGCTGGCGCTGGGCGGTGACCGTTGCCCGTGCGCCCCGCGCCAAGCTGGTGACCGTGGACGAAACCGTCCTCGTCCCGGGACCCGAGGCGCTGCTCGCGCCTGCCTGGGTGCCGTGGAACGAGCGCCTTCGTCCCGGCGACCTCGGCGTGGGCGACCTGTTGCCCACCGACGCCGACGACCCCCGTCTCGAATTCGGTTACACCGGAGCGGACGAGACAGAGGAGGAATTGACCGAGCCGATCGCGCTCGGTCCCAAGGCGGTCGCGTACGAACTGGGACAAGGGCGCGTGCGCGTCCTGTCGCCGGTCGGCCGCGACCTGGCCGCAGACCGCTGGGACGAGCACTTCGGCCGAGCCACGCCGATGGCCCAGGCCGCCCCGGCGCACTGCACGAGTTGTGGATTCCTGGTCAAGGTCGGCGGCCCGCTCGGGCAGGCGTTCGGAGTGTGCGCCAACGAGTACTCGCCCGCCGACGGCCGGATGGTCTCGCTCGCCTACGGCTGCGGTGGTCATTCGGAAGCGGCGGTCATGCCCGCCGCGACGCCCGCCGCCGAACTGTCCCTGGACGAGTACCGGATCGAGACCGTGCGGATCCGCCCGGTCGAGAGCTCGGTGGACGAGGACACCTTGCAGCCCGGCGAGGACCAACTGGGCCACTCCTGATCGATCACGCACACGTGCCCACGACGTCGGGCGACACGCCCGACTTCGTCGACCCGTCCGAATCACCCGACCCGCCCGACCGGCCGAAGCCGCCACCGATCCGGTGGCGGCTTCGGGTCGTTTCGGGTCCGGGTCTAGCGTGCCTGGCCCCGGAAGCCGACCGGGCCCTCGCCCGGGAACTGCGCGGAGCCCTGGAAACGCGCGCCGTCGTCGAAGAAGGTGATGGTCGCGTTGCCCTGCGGGCCGGACCAGGAGAGCTGGGTGCCCGTCGCGGGGCGGGCCTTGTCCGGCACCACGGCGTTGCGACTCTGCACGACGATCGCGAGGTCCGCGTCGTCGTGCCAGGCCGCGTCCGCGCCGCCCCATTGGATCTGTGTGCGGTAGGTAGCCACGTTTCTCCCCTTCCGTAGCCGAGTGGGGTTTCCCCACCCGTTGTGTCTACATCCGAACGCTCCGCTCTCGCCAGGGGGTTTGCGGCCGGTCGAATGTGTGGATTTTGTGTGACTTGATCCACCGCCGTCCGCACCGTGGGATCGCCGGGAAGCCGCGTGCCCGGAAACGCAATAGGGTTCCGGCCACATCCGCGAACGAGGGACGGCGCACGGCATGGGCATCGAGGACCGCTTTGGCACCGCTTCGCTTCGGCGAGCCGTACTGGACGCGTGGGTCGCGTCGCCCGCGCGTTTTCGGGAGGACGCGAACGCCGAGGAGGAACTCGCCCTCGGCGGCTATCGCGACCGCCTGGTGGTCGAACTGGCGCAGAACGCCGCCGACGCCGCGGCTCGGGCGAACGTGCCGGGGCGGCTGCGGCTGACCCTGCGCGACGGCGTCCTGGTCGCGGCCAACACCGGCGATCCGCTGCACGCGCAGGGGGTCGAGGCGCTGTCCACACTGCGCGCCTCGGCCAAGCGCGACGACGGACCCGAGGCGGTCGGCCGGTTCGGCGTCGGCTTCGCCGCGGTGCTCGCGGTCAGCGACGAGCCGTGCGTGCTCTCGCGCACCGGCGGCGTGCGCTGGTCCCTGCAGGAGGCCCGCGACCTGGTCGCCGAACGGGCCCGGGCCAACGCCGGATTGACCGACGAACTGGCCCGCCGCGACGGTGGCGTGCCGGTCCTGCGGCTGCCGATGCCGGCCGAGGGCACCCCGCCCGAGGGCTACGACACCTGCGTCGTACTGCCGCTGCGCGACGGCGCCGCGGTGGACCTGACCGCGCGGCTGCTCGCCGAGATCGACGACGCGCTGTTGCTGACGCTGCGCCGCATCGGCGAGATCGTGATCGAGACCCCGGACGGCGTGCGCACGCTGACCAGCCGCGCCGACGGCGGCGCGCTCGTGGTCGGCGACGACGGGGTGGAGACCCGCTGGCGGGTCGCCGAGGACGGCGGCGCGCTCGAACCCGAACTGCTCGCCGACCGGCCCACCGAGGAGCGCCGCCGGGCCGCGTGGTCGGTGCTGTGGGCCGTGCCGCTGGACGCCGCCGATCAGCCGCGCCGACCGGGCGTGCGCCCCGTGGTGCACGCCCCCACGCCCACGGACGAGCCGCTGGGGCTGCCCGCGCTGCTCGTCGCGTCCTTCCCGCTGGACCCGACCCGCCGGCACACCGCGCCCGGCCCGCTGCGCGACTTCCTGATCGAGCGGGCCGCGGAGACCTACGCCACCCTGCTGGGCACCTGGCCGACCTCCACCACCGGCATCCTGAGCCTGGTGCCCGGGCCGACCGCCGAGGGCGAACTGGACGGGCTGCTGCGGCACCGGGTGTTGACCCGGCTCGCCGACACCGCGTTCCTGCCCGCCGCCGCGCCCGCCTCCGAGGCCGAGCCGGACGACCCGGACGCGCTGCTGCTCGACCGCGGCACCGCCGCGCGCGACCGCGACCTGCTGCGCCCACGCGACGCGGTGCTGATCGAGACCGCCGGCCCGGGCCTGGTCGACGCGCTGGCGCCGGTGGTGGCCGGGTTGCTGCCCGCGGGTCTGGACCGCAGCGCGGCGCTGCGGGTGCTGGGGGTGCGCCGGTTGCCGCTGGCCGAGGTGGTCGACCAGTTGGCCGGCATGGACCGGGAGCCGGCCTGGTGGCGCGACCTCTACGACGCGTTCGACCCGGCCGCACGGGACGCGCTGGGCGCGCTGCCGGTGCCGCTCGCGGACGGGCGGGTGGTGCGCGGGCCGCGCGGGATCCTGCTGCCCTGCCCGGACAGCCCGGACCTGGCCGCGTTGGACGTGCTCCGGCTGCGGGTCGCGCACCCCGAGGCGACCCACCCGCTGCTGGAGCGACTCGGCGCGATCCGGGCCACCCCGCGCGCGGTGCTCGCCGACCCCGCGGTGCGCGCGGCGGTGACCGAGAGCGAGGACGGCGACGACATCGCCGACGCGATCCTGGAACTGGTCCGGGCCGCCCGGATCGGCCCCGGCGACGAACCGTGGTTGTCCGCGCTGCTGTTGCCGGACGTGGACGGCGACGCGGTCCCGGCCGGCGAACTGATGTTGCCCGGCAGCCGGATCGCCGCGGTGGTCGAGCCGGACGCGCTCGGCATCGTCTACCCGGACCTGGTCGAGCGCTGGGGCGAGGACGTGCTGGAGGCGGTCGGCGTGCTCGGCACGTTCGGCCTGGTCCAGGAGGACGACGTGGTGCTCGACCACGACGGCTGCGACCACGACCTGGACGCCGAGGACGACTGGCTCGACGACGTGCTCGACCACATGCCGGACCAGGGGGTGCCGCCGGTGCTGGCGTCCTTCGTCGCGGTGCGCGATCTGGACCTGGTCGCCGACGACGCGTGGGACGAGGCGCTGGAGGTGATCGCCACGCCGCCGCTGCGCACCGCGGTGACGGAGCCGGCGCACGTGCTGTTGCCGGACGGCGGTACGGCCCGGGTGCCCTCGTACACGGCGTGGTGGCTGCGCGGGCATCCGGTGCTGGACGGCCGGCGTCCGGCGGGTCTGCTCGCTGCCGACGGGGATCGGCTGCTGCACGGGCTCTACGACGAGGTCCGGGCGAGCCTGGACCCGGTCTTCCTGACCGCCCTGGGGGTGCGTACGACGCTTGTGGCGCTGCTGACCGACCCGGACGGCCCGGACGAACTCCTGGAGCGCCTGGCGGACCCGGAGCGGCCCGTGACCCGCGATCAGCTTCGCGCGCTGTACACCGCGCTCGCCGACGTCGCGCCGGAGCGGCTGTCCGCGCCGACCGAGCTGCGCGGCGTCTCGGGCGGCCGGATGACCGTCGCCGACGTGGCGGACGCACTGGTGGGCGACGCGCCGGACCTGGCGGCGCTGGTCGCCGACGACGCCACGCACGTGGTGCTCCCGGTCCGCCCGGACCGCGCGGAGGCGCTGGCCGACCTGCTCGACGTACCGCTGCTGTCCGAGACGATCCCGGGCAAGGTGCTCTCCGAGGGCACCCGGCACGAGGTGCCCGACGATGTGCTGGCCGCGATGCCGGACGCGCCCAAGGAGTACTTCGAGCACGAGGAACTGGTCGTCTCCGGCCCGAACGAGAGCGAACTCGACGCGGACTGGCGCTACGTCGACGGTCAGGTGCACGCCACCACGTTCGAGGGTGTCGCCCGCGGCCTGGCCTGGGCGGCGGGGGAGTGGCACCGCCGCTTCGAGGTGGAACAACTGCTCACCCACCCGGAGAACGCCGCGCACTTCGCCACGGAACGCGACTTCGACGGGGTGTGAGGGCGACCCGACCATTCCGGGACGCCCGGCCTCACCGCCGGGCGGCCCGGAGCGTTTCCTCGATCGCCCGACGGCGGCTCGCGGACACGCCTAGGCATGTTGGCGCCGCACCCAGCCGGAGACGCGCCAGCCCAGTTCGAGCAGGGCCGCGCCGATCAGCGCGATGCCCACCGCCGTGCCGTTGTTGCCCTGGTCCTGCGGATACAGCGCGAAGAAGTCGGCCACGAACGGGACGTAGAGCGCGATCAGGAAGGCCGCCCCCATCGCCGCGATCAGCGCGATCCGCCACCACGTGTACGGGCGGGCGACGATCGCCAGGATCCAGATCGCGACCAGGAACAGGGTGATCACCGCGCTGGTGCGGTCCTGGTCGAGACTCGAGCCGTGGTTGAGGCGGGCCAGCCAGTAGGTCAGGAACGTGGCCGCCGCGGCGACCACGCCGCCGGGGATCGCGAAGCGCAACACGCGCGGCACGAAGCCCGGTCGGGCCCGCTCGGCGTTCGGGGCCAGGGCGAGGAAGAAGGCCGGTACGCCGATGGTGAGCGAGCCGATCAGGGTCAGATGGCGGGGCAGGAACGGGAAGACCACGCTCGCGACGCCGGTGAGCAGGGACAGCAGCAGCGCGTACACGGTCTTGACCAGGAACAGGTTCGCGACCCGCTCGATGTTGCCGATCACCCGGCGGCCCTCGGCCACCACCGAGGGCAGTGTGGCGAAGCTGTTGTCCAGGAGCACGATCTGCGCGACCGCGCGGCTCGCGCCACTGCCCGCGCCCATCGCGACGCCGATGTCGGCGTCCTTGAGCGCGAGCACGTCGTTGACGCCGTCGCCGGTCATCGCGACCGTGTGACCGCGCGCCTGGAGGGCCGCGACCATCGCCCGCTTCTGCTGCGGGGTGACCCGGCCGAACACGGTGTTGTCCTCGAGTGCCTGCCCGAGTTCGGCCCGGTCCTCGGGCAATCGGCGGGCGTCCACCGCGTGTTCGGCGCCCGCGAGGCCCAACTCGGCGGCCACCGCGCCGACCGAGAGCGCGTTGTCGCCGGAGATCACCTTGGTCGCCACGTCCTGACCCGCGAAGTAGCGCAGCGTCGCGGCGGCGTCCGAGCGCAGCCGCTGCCGCAGCACTACCAGCGCGGCGGGCCGAGCCCGGCCGCCGGCCTCGTCGGACAAGGCGTCCGCGGTTGCCAGCAGGAGCACCCGCAGCCCCCGCGCGCCCAGTTCGTCCACCTGTACGAGCACCGGGTGGCCCTCGGCAAGCAGTACGTCGGGCGCGCCGAGCAGCCACGTGCCGTGGTCCGCGAAGCTCGCGCCGCTCCACTTGCGGGCCGAGGAGAACGCGGCGACGTCGGTGACCGGCCAATCCGGCGGCGCGGGGTAGGCGTCCACGATCGCCTGGAGACTCGCGTTCGGCCGCGGATCGGAGCCGCCCAGCGCCCCCAGGGCCGCGTCGATCGGGAGCGTGTCGTCGAGCGGGCGGACCTCGGCCACGTCCATCCCGCCCTCGGTGAGCGTTCCGGTCTTGTCCAGGCAGACCACGTCGACCCGGGCCAGACCCTCGATCGCGGGCAACTCCTGGACCAGGCACTGCTTGCGCCCCAGACGCACCACACCGACCGCGAACGCGACCGAGGTGAGCAGCATCAGGCCCTCGGGGACCATGGTGACCAGGCCCGCGACCATGCCGCGCAGCGCGTTGGGCAGGCCGTCGTCGGTGCGCAACTGGCTGATGATCAGCAGGATGCCCACCGGGATCATCAACCAGGTCACGTAGGTGAGGATCCGGTCCAGCCCGCGGCGCAACTCCGAGTCGACCAGGGTGAACCGCCCGGCCTCCTCGGCGAGCCGGGCCGCGTACGCGTCGCGGCCGACCTTGCCGGCCCGGAAGGCGCCGTTGCCGGCGGCCACGAAGCTGCCCGACATCACCTGGTCGCCGACCTTCTTGTGGACCGGGTCGGTCTCGCCGGTGAGCAGCGACTCGTCGAGTTCGAGCGCGTCCGCCTCGACCACCACGCCGTCCACCAGGACCTGTTCGCCCGCGCCCAGTTCGCACACGTCGTCCAGGACCAGTTCGCGTGCCGACAGTTCGGCGGTGTGCCCGTCCCGGCGTACGCGCGGCTTGGCCTCGCCGACCACGGCCAGGGCGTCCAGGGTGCGCTTGGCGCGCAGTTCCTGGATGATCCCGATCGCCGTGTTGGCGACGATGACCAGGCCGAACAGGCCGTCCTGGATCGGGCCGACGATCAGGATCACCACGAACAGGGTGCCGATGATCGCGTTGAACCTGGTGAGGACGTTGCCCCGGACGATCGCCGAGGCGCTGCGGCTCGACCGGGTCGGGACGTCGTTGACGCGGCCGTCCGCGACGCGTTCGGCGACCTCGGCGGTGGTCAGCCCGGGGAGGACGGCGGGGGCTTCGATCATGTACCGACGTTACGTTGGTGAATGTCGGATTCTGTGGCTATTCGTGCCGTGGTCGGCGTTCCGAGGTTGTTCGATTTGCTTTGTTGGCTCTGTGACTATCCGTCTTTTCGTGAGAGTGGACGGCGCCGAGTGGTCGCCGGGCTCCGGGTGGGGCCGGGGCGGCGTCCGGCTCAGTCCTCGCGCGCGCTCTGCAGTCGACGGCAGTACCAGAGTCCGAACAGGCCCAGGCCCGAGCCGGCCAGCGCGCACCACGGCCACCAGCCCCGGCCGTCGTCCTCGAGCGTGTCGCGCATCAGCCACGCGGCCACGAACAGCGCGAACCAGATCAGGCTGCCGACGCCGACGAGCTTGATGATGTCGCCCTCGTGTGGAGGCGGCGGAGGGCGCATGCCGGTGTCCGGGTCGGGGGCCTCGGCCGCGCGCGGCCCGGCCGACGCCTCGGATGCCTCGGATGCCTTCGGCTCGTCTGCTTTCGGCCGGCCGGCGGTCGCGGCGGACCCGGTGGTCCGGCCGTCCGGCAGGGCCGGACCGAGGGCAGGGTCCAGGGCCGGGTCGTAGGCGCTCGCGCCGCGGTTCGGGTCGGGGGAGTACGGGTCGGGCTCGCTCGGCGGGGACACCGCCGCGTGGCCACCGGAGTCGCCCGAGGGGGATACCGCCGCGTAGCCGCCGGACTCGTGCTCGGCCGGCGGGTGACTCACCTGCGGGTAG
The DNA here is from genome assembly GCF_055558835.1 of Embleya sp. NPDC025285. Lineage (NCBI taxonomy): Bacteria > Bacillati > Actinomycetota > Actinomycetes > Kitasatosporales > Streptomycetaceae > Embleya > Embleya sp. NPDC025285. The sequence goes on along the minus strand of NZ_JBVHLU010000002.1, from coordinate 249,253 downwards.
GTCTCGGCTCCGTAGGCGGTGTATTCGCCGCTGCCGTGCGCGTCGTGGGCGGTGTATTCGCCGCTGCTGTGAGAGCTCGTGCCCGGGCCGTAGGCCGCGTATTCGCCGCTGCCGTGGGCTGCCGGGTTGGGGTCGTATGCCTGGTATTCGCCGCTGCCGTGCGCGTCGGCGTTCGCGTCGTAGGCGGTGTATTCGCCGCTGCCGTGCGCGTCGTGGGCGGTGTATTCGCCGCTGCTGTGAGGGCTCGTGCCCGGGCCGTAGGCCGCGTATTCGCCGCTGCCGTGGGCTGCCGGGTTGGGGTCGTATGCCTGGTATTCGCCGCTGCCGTGCGCGCTCGGGCTCGGGCCGTAGGCGGTGTATTCGCCGCTGCCGTGCGCGTCGTGGGCGGTGTATTCGCCGCTGCCGTGAGAGCCCGCGTCGTACGCGTCCTGGACGGGACCCGAGGCCGCGTTCGGGCGGGTCGCGCCCGTATCGTCCGGATCCGGCGAGGTGCGCCGTCGTTTCCCGCTCCCGTGCCTGCTCACGAAACCTAGGCTACTTGGCCGCCCACATCGGCCCCGCGCGCGTCCCGACGAACAAGCGGAGGGACCGGTTCCCTTTTTTGCTGTGGTGTCTGGCACCCTTTTCAGGTCTCCCGGTACCGGTCCCAACGTGCCGTGTGCGTGTCTTGACTCCCCGTTCCCACGCTCCGAGGATCCGCATGTCCCCCCAGGCCGCCACCGCGACCGATTCGCAGGCCCCCAACAAGCCGAGGAGCGGCCTCGACCGCTTCTTCAAGATCTCCGAGCGCGGCTCGTCGCCGCTGCGCGAGATACGCGGCGGGCTCGCCACGTTCTTCGCGATGGCCTACATCGTCGTGTTGAACCCGATCATCCTCGGCTCCGCGCACGACAAGTACGACCAGCAGCTCTCCCAGCCGCAACTGGTCACAGCGACCGTTCTGGTCGCCGCCGTGATGACCATCCTGATGGGCCTGATCGGCAACATGCCGCTCGCGCTGGCCGCCGGACTGGGCATCAACGCGATGGTCGCGTTCCAGATCGCGCCGCAGACCACTTGGGACGAGGCGATGGGCCTGGTCGTCCTGGAGGGCATCGGCCTGTTGATCCTGGCCGCCACCGGGCTGCGCGAGGCGATCATGAACGCCATCCCGCTGGTGCTCAAGCAGGCGATCGGGGTCGGCATCGGCCTGTTCGTGACCCTGGTCGGCCTGGTCAGCGCGGGCGTGGTGACCAGGGTGCCGGACAAGGTGAACTCCACCGTGCCGGTCGCGCTGGGCAGCGGCGGCACGCTGCAGGGTTGGCCGGCCGTGGTCTTCTGCTTCGGCCTGGTGCTCACGTTCGTGCTCGTGGTGCGCAAGGTGCCGGGCGCGATCCTGATCGGCATGGTCGCCTCGACCGTGCTCGCGGTGATCGTGCACCAGGCGGCCGGCCTGGACAAGGCGGCCTGGGGGCTGACCGCGCCCGAGGCGGACGGCGTCGTGGACACGCCCGACTTCGGGCTGATCGGCAACGTGGACCTGTTCGGCGCGTTCGGCCGGGTCGGCTTCATCACCGCGTCGCTGCTGATCTTCACGCTGCTGCTGTCGAACTTCTTCGACGGCATGGGCACCATCATCGGGGTCAGCCGCGAGGCCGGACTGCTCGACAAGCAGGGCAAGGTGCCGAACCTGGGCCGCATCCTCACCGTCGAGTCGGTCGGTGCGATCGCCGGCGGCGGCGCCTCGGCGTCCTCCAACACGGTCTTCGTCGAATCCTCGGCGGGTGTCGGCGAAGGTGCCCGGACCGGCCTCGCCAACCTGGTCACCGGCGGCCTGTTCGCGCTCGCGCTGTTGTTCACGCCGTTGGCGAAGCTGGTGCCCGCGCAGGCCGCCACCCCGGCGCTGGTCGTGGTCGGCGCGCTGATGATGACGCAGATCAGGCACATCGAGTGGGACGACATGACGGTCGCCGCCCCGGCGTTCGTGACCATCGCGCTGATGCCCTTCACGTACAGCATCACCACCGGGATCGGCGCGGGCTTCATCCTGTACGTCGTGCTGCGCAGCGCGGTCGGCAAGGCTCGGGAGATCCCGGTGTTGTTGTGGATCGTGTCGGCTTTGTTTGTGGTGCATTTCGCGATCGATCCGATTGAGCAGGTGTTGGGGGTGAAGTAGGGGGGCGTGGGGCGGGTGGGGGTGCGGGGTGGGTGTGGGGGCGTGTGGGTGGGGCGGTGGGGAGACGGGTCGGGGGCCTGAGGCGTGGGGGGCGATGGGCCGGGGGCCGAGTCGTGGAGACAGGGGGGCGGTGGGCGGGAGTCGTGGGGGCGGCGGGGCGGTGGGCCGGGGTCGTCGGGGCGGCGTTGCTGTTTGTTGGGCGACTTCGTCGCCGGCTCGCGAGGCACCGCTTTTTCTTTCCCCCGCTTCGCTCCTCCAAGAAAAAGCGGCGCCTCGCTCGGGGCTTCGTGTCCCTCCGCTTCGCTCCGGGTCACGAAGCCCAAGCTTGCGGCTCCGCCGCTCTCCGCGCTTCGCGCGTCGATCAGTGGGGGTGGGCCGGGTCGGGGGCGCTGACGCGCCGGGGGTTGGGCGGGGCGGGTGGGGTGGTTGTGGGGGTCAGGGGTGGCGGGGCCAGGTAGGAGTCGCTGGAGGTGGCCAGGGGTTGGGCGGTTCGGGGGAGGAAGGCGACCGGGGCGGCGATGTCGGCGGCGGACCGCCGACGTGGACCGGGGGTGCCGTCGGGGGTGTGGATCTCCGTCGGGCTCAGGAGGGGGAAGGTCGCCGGTGGAAACTTGCCCGCGTCCCGGGAATATCCCTGGGACGTAAACCATTGGAAGTTAGCGAGAGTAAAGAGTTAAGCTAAGAAACGTGTCCCCGTCCGAACCCGACCGTGCCACGGTGGCAGCCCTCCGTGCCTCGGTGCTGAAGCTCTCCCGTCGCCTGCGCAACCAGCGGGCCGACGAGACCCTGAGTCCCACCCAACTCTCGGTGTTGACCGTGCTCGTCGTGCGCGGCGCCATGACTCCGGGCGAACTGGCCCGGCAGGAAAAGGTGCAGCCGCCGTCGATGACGCGGGTGATCGCCGGCCTGGAGGAGCGCGGCCTGGTGCGGCGTGAGCCGCACGCCGACGACCGCAGGCAGGTCGTGGTCTCCGCGACCGAGCCCGCCGCCGCCGTGGTGGAGGAGAACCGCAGGCTGGGCAACGCCTGGCTGGCGGAACACCTGGCCCGGCTCACGCCCGAGGAGAACGAGGCGTTGCGCGCGGCCCTGCCGGTGCTGGAGAAGCTGGCGCAGGCCTAGGGCCTGCTCAGGCGCCCCGCGTCGCGGTTCGGTTCAGGGACGGATGTTCATCCGGCCTCGGCCGAACGTACGACGAAAGGGGAGCCCGTGGCGGCGACAGCCGGCACCTTCTCATCACTACGAAACCGCAACTTCCGGCTGTTCGCCGCCGGCCAGACCGTGTCGAACACGGGCACCTGGATGCAACGCATCGCGCAGGACTGGCTGGTGCTCAAGCTCACCGGCAGCGCGACCGCGCTGGGTGTGACCACCGGGCTGCAATTCCTGCCCATGCTGCTGTTCGGCCTGTGGGGCGGCGTGATCGCCGACCGCTACCGCAAGCGCCTGTTGTTGATCGGTACGCAGACCGTGATGGGTCTGCTCGCCGCCGTGATGGCGGTCCTGGTGTTGAGCGACGCCGTCCAGGTGTGGCACGTGTGGTTGCTCGCGTTCGGTCTCGGCATGGCCACCGCGGTGGACAACCCCGCGCGCCAGGCGTTCGTGATCGAGATGGTCGGTCGCAAGGACCTGGCCAACGCGGTCAGCCTGAACTCGGCCAACTTCCAGCTCGCCCGGATCGTCGGCCCCGCCGTCGGCGGTCTGCTGATCACCGCGATCGGCACCGGGTGGGTTTTCGCGGTCAACGCGGTGTCCTACATCGCGGTGCTGCTCGGCCTGTTGGCCATGCGCGAGTCCGAGCTGCGCACGATGCCGGTGGTGTCGCGCGAGAAGGGCCAGCTCCGCGAGGGGCTGCGCTATGTGCGCGGCCGTCCGGACCTGCTGGTGGCGATCGCGCTGGTGGGCTTCATCGGCACCTTCGGCTACAACTTCGCGGTCACCCTCGCGGCCTTCTCCAACGACGTCTTCCACGCCGGACCCGGCTCGTTCGGGCTGCTGAACACGGTGTTCGCGGTCGGCTCGCTGGCGGGCGCGCTGTTCGCCGCCAAGCGCGGCCGGACCCGGTTGCGGGTCCTGGTCGGCGCCGCGATCGCGTTCGGCCTGCTGGAGACGATCGCCGCGCTGATGCCCGGCTACTGGAGCTTCGCGCTGCTCCTGGTGCCGATCGGGATCGCCGGACTGACCTTCAACACGGCGGCCAACTCGACCGTGCAACTGGGCAGCGACCCGGCGATGCGTGGTCGGGTGATGGGCATCTACATGCTCGTGTTCATGGGCGGCACCCCGCTGGGCGGCCCGCTGACGGGTTGGCTGGCGGAGAGTTTCGGACCGCGTACCGGGTTGCTCGTGGGCGGCCTGATCTCGCTGGCCGCGGCGCTCGTGGTCGGCGCGCTGCTCGCCCGGCACGCCGGGATCCGGCTGCGGCCGAGCACGGTGGTGCGCGCCATGAGGCCGGCGGCGCCGGCAGCCACGGCGACACGGTCGGAGTTCGGTAATCCCGTGGTCAAGATCTGACACAGCGTCAGCACAGGTGTGCGATACACCTTTTCTTGACGAGGGATTCACGCCCTGGGGTGACCCAGGCCATCGACACGTCACCCGGAACGCTGGAATCCTTGAACGATGGACTACGTGCGGTTCCAGCACCTGTTCCAGGCGGAGGGTCTCCGCTTGGGCCAGGCGGCCGTCACGGACATGGACGCGCCGGTACCGTCCTGTCCCGGTTGGACGGTCGCCGACGTCGTGCGACATTCCGTGCTCATGTACAACAGCGCCACCGGGCAACTGCGCCCGGAGCGTCGCCCGGTCGCGGGCGGCGCGAACAAGGGGGAACTGCTCGACACCTACACCCGGGCGCACGCGGCGCTCGTGACCGAGATGGCCCGGCGGGACCCGCTCGACCCGATCGAGGGGGAGGACCTCGAACCCGGCGTCGCGGAGGGCGTGGAGAGCGGGGGACCCGACCCGGGCACCGCCGGCTTCCTGATCCGCCGGATGGCGCGCGAGGCCGCCGTGCATCGCGCCGACATCGAGATGGCCGTCGGCACCCCGGGACCGCTGGACGCCCAGCAGGCCCTGGACGGCATCGACGAAGTGCTGGGGGTCCTGCTCCCGGCGCACTACGACGGCCGCGCCAAGGACGGCGCGAGCGGGCGCACGATCGGCGTGCACAGCAACCGGCACCACTGGCGGCTGACCATGCAGCGCTCCGGCGTGAGCATGTCCCGCGACCAGGGGTTCACGGACGCGGCGGTCACCGGCGAGCCCGCCGAACTGCTCCTCTACCTGTGGGGCCGCAGGCCCGGCTCGGTCGTCTCGCAGACCGGCGACCGCACCGTGTTGACCGCCTTCCGCCGCCGTCTGGCGGCCTCGATGGTCTGACCCGCGAGCGCGGGCGCCCGACCGGAATTCGGTCGCGCGCCCGCGCCGCGTAGGCTCTGGGGCGTGAATCCCCGCACCAGAACCCGCGTCGTCACGGCCACCCTGGCCCTCCTGCTCATCGCCGTGATCATCGGCGCGCTCATGCGCTGACGCGTCCGCGCCCCTGCGCCGACGTGCCGACCGCGGGTGCGGGCGACAACGTCGGAGCCGGGCCGGCCCCGAGACCGCGGATCAGTGCGGGTTGCCCGCCGCGCGGACCCGATCGGCGGCGATCCGGACCAGCGTCGCGTTGCCCGGGACCCGGCGGCCCTCCGGGTCCAGCAGGGTGTCCTCCAGCCCGATCCGGGTGTCGAGGCCGGCCGCGATCGCGGCGTCCAGGACCGGCCACGCGGACTCGTCCGCGCCGTGCAACAGGCGCGGCACGCCGATGTCGTGCCGGTCCAGGACGGTCAGGATGCGTCCCGCCTCGTCCAGCGCGTCCACCGGATCGGCGCGTTCGACCTCGACCAGGATCCGGGTGCACACCGCGGCCAGATCCTGCTCCACCAGCAGCTCCGCGTCGGCCTCGGTCCACACCCCCGCCTCGACCCCCACACCCAAGTGCGCGAGCGCGTGGGCGAGTTCGACCGAGCCCGGCTCGGACAGGTTGACCGAGGCCAGGTCGGGCAACACCCGCCAGGCCCGCACCGCGGCCAGCCGGGCGTCCGGGCCCGCCTCGATCCACGCGCCCGTGCTCACACCGATCGGCACGCCCGGGGCCGCGCCCCGGATGGCCCGGAGCACCGCCGCGATCACGTCCGGCGCCAGGCTCTCCCGACCGTCGCGCCCGCGCGGGTGCACATGCACGATGGACGCGCCCGAGGCCACCGCGGCTCGACTGTCCGCGGCGATCTGCGCCGGTGTCAGCGGAAGCGCCGGGTGCTCCTCGGGGCGCCGTGTGCCGTTCAGACATGCCTTGACAAGTGTCATGGAAGACTCCGGATGCCGACGCCCACGAAGCTCCCATCCCATCCCCGACACACGGCAAACCGCAATGGCTTCAGCCGAGCCGTCGCAAAGTGGTCCCCGACCCGACGGGGACCGGGGCCGGGCCGGCAGGCTGGACCCATGACAGGACGGGACGGGTGAAGCGCGTGGGAAAGCGCCGGATGCGCGGCCTCGGCGCCCTGACGGCGGCCGTTGCCCTGGCGGTGGCGGTACCGGCGTCGGCGGCGGCCGATTCGGACGTGTTGTTGACCATCAAGGACGAGCGGATCACCGAGTCCAGCGGCCTGGTGGCCAGCGCGCAACACCCGGACGTCTACTGGACGCACAACGACAGCTCCGACGCGCCCAGGATCTACGCGATAGGCAAGGACGGCGCCACCAAGGCGACCATCACGCTGTCCGGTGTGGACGCGCGGGACTGGGAGGCGATCACGGTCGGCAAGGACGACGCGGGCAAGCCCGCGCTGTTCGTCGGCGACATCGGCGACAACCTGCACGGCAAGTGGCCCGAGGTGTGGATCTACCGCTTCGCCGAGCCCGCGACGCTGGCCGACGCGACGGTCAAGCCGACCAAATTCCGGGTCAAGTACGACAACGGCCCGCGCGACGCCGAGGCGCTGCTGCTGGACCCGCGCACGAACAAGCTCTACATCGCGAGCAAGGAGGCCGAGGGCGGCCTGTACGAGCAGCCCGAGCAGCTCTCCGCGACCGGGATCAACACCTTCAAGCGGATCTCCGCCGGAGGCTCGACGGTGACCGACGGCGCGTTCGCGCCGGACGGGTCGCGGTTCGTGTTGCGCGGCTACTTCTCCGCCACCGTGTTCGCCGCGCCGGGCAAGGAGTTGGCCGGGGTCTCCGTGCCGATCCAGCGCCAGGGCGAGTCGGTCGCGTGGAGCCGGGACGGCAAGGAGTTGCTGTTCGGCAGCGAGGGCAAGGGCAGCCAGGTGCGCCGGGTCGAGCTCAAGGGCGACAACCGGCCGGATTCGGTGCGCGCCGGATCCGGTGCCAAGCCCGGAGCAGAGTCGGCCGGCGGCACCGCCTCCAGCGACGCGAGCACGGCCGCCGGCGACGAGAGCGACGGCGATTCCGGGATGGACAAGGCCAAGACGTACGGCCCGGGTGTGCTGGCCGTGGTCGGCCTGGTGGTGCTGTTCTTCGCGTATCGCCGCCTCGGCGGCCGGAACCGGGCCTGATCGCCGAAGGGCCGCCGCCCCGGGACCGGTTCGGTCCGGGGCGGCGGCCCCTCAGGCGCCGCGAACGCGGATCAGAGCTGCTCGATCACGTAGTCGACGCACGCGGTCAGCGCCTCGACGTCGGCCGGCTCGACGGCCGGGAACATCGCCACCCGGAGCTGGTTGCGGCCCAGCTTGCGGTAGGGCTCGGTGTCCACGATGCCGTTCGCGCGCAGCACCTTGGCCACCGCCGCCGCGTCCACCGAGTCGGCGAAGTCGATCGTGCCGACCACCTGCGAGCGGGCCGCCGGGTCGGTCACGAACGGGCTCGCGTACGAGGACTTCTCGGCCCACCCGTACAGCCGGCCCGACGAGTCGGCGGTGCGCCCGACGGCCCAGTCCAGGCCGCCCTGCCCGTTGATCCAGTCGAGCTGGTCGGCGAGCAGGAACAGCGTGCTCAGCGCCGGCGTGTTGTAGGTCTGGTCCTTGACCGAGTTGTCGATCGCGGTGGCCAGGTCGAAGAACGGCGGGATGTAGCGGTCCGACGCGGCGATCCGCTGCGCGCGCTCCAGCGCGGCCGGCGAGAACGCGGCGAGCCACAGACCGCCGTCGGCGGCGAAGTTCTTCTGCGGTGCGAAGTAGTACACGTCGGTCTCGGCCGCGTCCACCGGCAGCCCGCCCGCCGCGGAGGTCGCGTCGACGAGCACCAGCGAGCCCGTGTCGGCGCCGGCCGGCCGGGCGATGGGCATCGCGACACCGGTCGAGGTCTCGTTGTGGGTCAGGGCGTACACGTCCACGCCCGCCTCGGCCTGCGGCAGCGGGTGCGTGCCCGGCTCCGACTTGATCACCGTCGGCTCCTCCAGCCACGGCGCGGCCTTGACCGATGTGGCGAACTTGGAGGAGAACTCGCCGAACGACAGGTGCTGGGACTTGCGCTCGACCAGGCCGAACGCGGCGATGTCCCAGAAGGCGGTGGCGCCGCCGTTGCCCAGGATCACCTCGTAGCCCTCGGGCAGGGAGAACAGGCTGCCGACACCTTCGCGAACCCGGCGCACCAGGTTCTTCACCGGCGCCTGCCGGTGCGAGGTGCCCAGGAGAGAGGTACCGGTCGCCGCGAGAGCGGCGAGTGCCTCGGGACGTACCTTGGACGGGCCCGAACCGAACCGGCCGTCGGCGGGCATGAGCGCTGCGGGAATCTGGATCTCGGCCACGCGGAGAGCGTAGTCGTGTCCGATTCGTGGGTGATGTGTATTCCGCACAATGAGACGATCGCGCCCGGCATGTGGCACGGGGGCGTCTCGACGGGTGGGCGACACGCGCCCGGCGGCGGGCGTTCGACGGTCGGGTCGGCGTAACGAGTGAGGATGGCGTGGTGACGGCACAGCTCGGGGACCTCGAAGGCGCGCTGCGGGCGCGGGTGCGCGGCGAGGTCCGGTTCGACCCGCAGGCCCGCGCGCTGTACTCGATGGACGCCTCCAACCACCGCAAGGTGCCGCCGGGGGTCATCGCCCCGCTGGACGCCGAGGACGTGCTCGCGGCGCTCGCGGTGTGCCACGAGCGGGGCGTGCCGGTGACCGTACGCGGCGGCGGCACCAGCATCGCCGGTCAGGCCACCGGCAACGGCCTGGTGCTCGACCTGGCCCGGCACCTGAACCGCATCCACGACGTGGACCCGACCACCCGCGTCGCGCATGTCGAGCCCGGCGTGGTGCTCGACGACCTGCGCCGCGCGGCCGGCCGGTACGGGCTCACCTTCGGCCCGGACCCCTCCACACACAGCCGCTGCACGCTCGGCGGCATGATCGGCAACGACGCCTGCGGGTCGCACTCGGTCGCCTGGGGCCGCACGAGCGCGAACGTCGAATGGCTGGACGTCGCGACCATGGACGGCACCCGGATGCGGGTCGGCCGGGATCAGACGGTGCCCACCACCGGCCGCGCCGCCCAGATCCACGCCGCGCTCACCGACCTCGCCGACGCCAACCTGGCGCTGATCCGGCGGGGCTTCCCGGCCTTGCCGCGCCGGGTCTCCGGCTACGCCCTGGATCGACTGCTGCCCGAGCACGGACGCGACCTCGCCCGGGCCCTGGTCGGCACCGAGGGGACCTGCGTCGTGGTGCTCGGGGCCGGCCTGCGCCTGGTCGAGGCGCCCAAGGCGCGCGCCTTGGTGGTGCTCGGCTTCCCGGACGACTTCGCCGCGGCGGACGCGGCGCCCGGCCTGCTGCCGCACGGCCCGCTCACCGTGGAGAGCCTGAGCGCGGGCCTGGTCGCGTTGGCCGCGTCCGCGCGCGACGTGGCACTGCCGCCGGGCGCGGCCTGGTTGTTCGTCGAGGTCGGCGCGGACACGGTCGCCGAGGCGAAGGAGCGCGCACACGCGCTGGCCGGTTCCGGACCGGCGCGGGTGGTCACCGATCCGGCGGGGCAGCGCGCGCTGTGGCGGATCCGCGAGGAGGCGTCCGGCACCGCGACCCGGATGGCCGACGGCTCGGAGGCGTGGCCGGGCTGGGAGGACACCGCGGTGCCGCCCGAGCGGCTCGGCGCGTACCTGCGCGCGTTGGCCGCGCTGATGGACCGGCACGACCTGCGCGGCCTGCCCTACGGGCACTTCGGCGAGGGCTGCGTGCACATCCGGATCGATTTCGACCTGCTCACCACGCGTGGCGCCGCGGCGTATCGGGCGTTCTCGTCCGACCTGGCGGACCTGGTGGTCGCGCACGGCGGCTCGCTCTCCGGGGAACACGGCGACGGACAGGCCCGGGCCGAGTTCCTGCCCCGGATGTACGGACCGGAGATCGTCGAACTGTTCGGCGCGTTCAAGGCGATCTGGGATCCGGCGGGGCTGTTGAACCCGGGCATCGTGGTTCGTCCACACCCTGTGGACGGCAATCTGCGGTTCGCCGGGATGCGCACGCCCGTATCGGTCGAGTTCGGCTACCCGGCCGACGGCGGCGACTTCGCGGCGGCCGTACGGCGCTGCGTCGGGGTGGGCAAATGCCGCGAGTCGGCCGACACCTCCTCGGGCGGCGTGATGTGCCCGTCGTACCGGGTCACCGGCGAGGAGGCGCACTCCACGCGCGGGCGGGCCCGGCTGCTGCACGAGATGCTGATCGGCGAGGTGATCACCGACGGGTGGCGCTCCACCGAGGTCCGCGACGCGCTCGACCTGTGCCTGTCCTGCAAGGGCTGCCGCAGCGACTGTCCGGTGGACGTGGACATGGCCACCTACAAGGCCGAGTTCCTGCACCACCACTACCGGGGCCGGTTGCGGCCGGCGGCGCACTACGCGCTGGGCAATCTGCCGCTGCTGGCGCGCGCGATGGGGTCGGTGCCGGGCCTGGCGGGCCTGGCCAACGCGGCGGCCGGGGTGCCGGCGCTGCGGCGTGCGGCGCTCGGCCTGGCCGGACTCGACCGGACCCGGGAGATCCCCCCGTTCGCGCCCGAGCCGTTCACCCGGTGGTGGCGCGATCGGCCGCGCGTGAGCGGGAGTTCGCGCCGCCGGGTGGTCCTGTGGCCGGACACCTTCGGCAACCGGTTCCGACCCGAGGTCGGGCGCGCGGCGGTCGAGGTGCTGGAGGCGGCCGGACTGGAGGTGGTGGTGCCGCCGGGGTCGGTGTGCTGCGGCCTGACCTGGGTTTCGACCGGGCAACTGGACATCGCGCGACGGGTGATGGCCCGTACGGTGCGCACCCTGCGGCCGGCGATCGAGGCCGGGCTGCCGATCGTCGGTCTGGAACCGTCCTGCGCGGCGGCGCTGCGCACCGACGTACCCGAGTTGCTCGGCCGGTCGGCGGACGGCCTGGCCGACTCGGTCAAGACCTTCGCGCAGACGCTGGAGGAGTACGCGCCGCACTGGGCGCCGCCGGTGCTCGATCGTGAGGTGACCGGCCAACTGCACTGCCACCAGCACGCGGTGCTGGGCGACGCGGCCGACCGGCGGTTGCGCGCCCGAGCCGGGTTGACCGGCGAACTCGCGGGCGGTTGTTGCGGGTTGGCGGGCAACTTCGGCTACGAGGCGGCGCACGCCGAGGTGTCGCGGGCGGTCGCGGCGGACCGGCTGCTGCCGGCGCTCGCGGCCGCGGGACCGGACGCGGTGACCCTGGCCGACGGGTTCAGTTGCCGCACCCAGATCACCCACGTGAGCGACCGCCGCCCGATGCACCTGGCCGAACTCCTGGCCGCCGCACTGCCGTCGGCCCCGGACCCGGACCCGGTGGTGCGGCCGTGACGGTCACCCGTGTGCGCGGCGCGGGGAATAGCCGGCGGGCGATCGCGACTTGGCACCGGACATGACCGACACAGCGTTCAACCCGCGCACGCTCCTCGCCGAAAGCCGCCTGGGGGTCCTCGCCACGATCAAATCGGACGGCCGCCCCCAGCTCTCCCCGGTAATGCCGTTCTACGACGGGGAGGCCGGTGTCCTCTACGTCTCGATGACCGAGGGCCGTGCCAAGACGGCGAACCTGCGCCGCGACCCGCGAGCGGCCCTGGAGGTCACCAGCCCCGACGGTCGCTCCTGGGCCACGGCCGAGGGCACGGTGACCCTCGTCGGACCGGGCACCGACCCCGAGGGCCCGGAGGTCGAGGCGCTCGTGGACTACTACCGCCGTGCCGCCGGGGAGCACCCGGACTGGGCCGAATACCGCGCGGTGATGGTCGCCGACCGCCGGGTGCTGATGACGATGGCCGTCGACCACGTCTACGGCGCCGACATCGGCTGAATCCGGACGGTCCGGGCCACCGCGCGATCCCACGCTCGCGGTGGCCCCGGTACCCCGTGCTCCGGACCGCGGGTTCTAGACCAGGTTTCCCGGGTCGGTGTTGGCGCCGCACAGTATGACGGCGACCTTTTCGCCCTCGGCCGGGGTGTACGCGCCGGTGGAGAGGGCGGCGAGGGCCGTGGCGGCGGCGTGTTCGACGACGATGCGGAAGTTGTCCCACAGGGCCTGGCGGGACTCGACGATGGCCTTGTCGGAGACCAGGACCGAGAACGCGCCGGTGCGCTGAGCCGTGGCCAGCGCCGTGGCGGAGACCCGGCGCGCGCCCAGGGAGTCGGCGGCGATCGAGTCGGTCGGCACGTCCACGACCTCGCCCGCCTCCAGCGCGGCGTTCAGCGCCCGACAGTTCTCCGGTTCGACCGCGACGGTGCGGATCCCGTGTTCCTCGGCGGCGGTCGCCACGCCCGCGAACAGACCGCCGCCGCCGACCGAGACGATGACCGTGTCCAGCGTGCCGGGCAGGCTCGCGACCATCTCCGGCACCAGCGTCCCCGCGCCCGCCGCGATCAGCGGGTTGTCGTACGCGTGCGACAACAGCGCGCCGGTGTCCTCGGCGAACCGTCGCGACGCCTCCAGCGCGTCGGCGTACTCCCGGCCCACGAGCAGCACGTCCGCGCCGTACGTGCGCAACCGCTCGACCTTGATCCGCGGCGCCGTCTCCGGCAGGAACACCGTCGAGCGCACCCCGGCGCTGCGCGCCGCCCACGCGCACGCGAGGCCCGCGTTGCCGCCGGAGGCGATCACCACGCCGGCCTCGGGCATGGTGCCCGCCTCGATGTGCGCGGTGGTGAAGTTCGCGGCGCCGCGCGCCTTGAACGACCCGGTGTGCTGGATGTACTCCAACGCGAGCCACACGTGCGGCGACGGATGGATCGGCATCATGGTGACCGGCTGGGTCTGGCCCACGATGCGGTCGGCGGCGTTCCTGATGTCGCCGTAGGTCAGTTCGGGCGTGGCGGTATCCATGACGCACGACCCTATGCGCCGGCCGGCCGCCGCGGACCTCGGTCGGTGTGCCGACGAGCGGTCGCCCGGCACACGGGTGATGTGCGGGACATCTCGATCACTTACGTGGACATCCGGGTTAGGCAAGCCTTACCTTCGGATCATGACGTTGGTCGATCTTCGGGAGTCCGGGCCCTGCCCCGCGTTGACGGAGACCTTTCGCGGGCTCGGCGCGGCGTGTCCGCTGATCACGGTCGAGGCGGGGCATCCGCGGGCGGGTCTGCTGCGCGTGGCGCGCGTGGCCGAGGACCCCGAGGTGCTCGAGGGTGTGCTGACCGCCGAGCGGCAGCGGATCACCGCGTCCGTGGCCGCCGAGCCGCGCGCGGACGCGATCGCGATGTGGGCCCTGCACGGCTACGCCTGGTACGCGTGCCTGATGTTCGCCGGGCCGTGGTTCCTCAGCCGCCGGGTCCCGTTGGTGGACCTGGACGACGTATGGCTCGACCTCTCGCCGGAACGGTCGAGCAAGTGCCTCACCGTCACCTCGAACGCCTTCGCGTGCCTGCCCGACGACCCGGACGCGGGCGCTCCCGGCGCGCGGGTGGTGGCCGACGAGGCCGCCCTGCGCGCGGTGCTGCTGCGCGCGGTGTCCGAGCACCTGGAGCCGCTGCTCACCGCGTTCCGGCCGCACCTGCGGCGCGGCGAGCGGGTGGTGTGGGGGATGGTGGCGGACGAGGTGGTGAGCGCGGTCTGGTACCTGGGCCGCTCGCTGGGCGCGGACGAGGGCGAGCGCGCGGTCCGCGAACTCGGCGAACTCTTTCCCGGCGACACCGGCCGGTTCAAGCGCGACGCCGGATTCCGTACCCTCCGGGGCACCGAGGGCCGCACCCACTGCCACCGCACCCAGAGCGTGTGCTGCCTCTGGTACACGCTGGAGCCCGACGCGCTGTGCGGCACCTGCCCCCGCGCCGACGACGAGCGCCAGGTGGCCATCCTGGAAGGTCGCGTCTGACCGGGATCCCGTGGCGCGCGACCGGACCCGGGGCCGGGCCGGACATGACGGAACCCCGCACCCTGACGGGTGGCGGGGCTCCGGGTGAGCGTCGAGCGCGTCGAACGCTCAGTGCTTCAGGTTGCGGACCGTGTCGTCGTAGCCCGGGACCTCGGTGATCGGGCGGGTGCCCGGGCCGACGTACAGGGCGGCCGGACGCACCAGACGCGACGTGCGCTTGTGCTCCAGGATGTGCGCGCTCCACCCGGCGGTCCGGGCGCAGGTGAACATCGAGGTGAACATGTGGGCCGGCACCTGGGCGAAGTCCAGCATCACCGCGGCCCAGAACTCCACGTTGGTGGCCAGGATGCGGTCGGGGCGCCGAGCCTGGAGCTCCTCCAACGCCGCCTTCTCCAGTGCCGCGGCCACCTCGTAGCGAGGCGCCCCCAACTCCTTGGCCGTCCGTCGCAGCACACGTGCGCGAGGGTCCTCGGCGCGGTACACGCGGTGGCCGAAACCCATCAGGCGCTCGCCCCGGTCGAGGACGCCCTTGACGTACGCCGTGGCGTCGCCGGTGCGCTCGATCTCCTCGATCATGTGCAGCACGCGCGAGGGCGCACCACCGTGCAGCGGGCCGGACATCGCGCCGACCGCGCCGGACAGACACGCCGCGACATCGGCACCGGTGCCGGCGATCACCCGCGCGGTGAACGTCGAGGCGTTCATGCCGTGCTCGGCCGCCGACGTCCAATAGGCGTCGACCGCCTTGACGTGCTGCGGATCCGGCTCGCCGCGCCAGCGGATCATGAAGCGCTCGACGATGGTCTGCGCCTTGTCGATCTCGCTCTGCGGGACCATCGGCTTCTCCAAGCCGCGGGCCGACTGGGCGACATACGACAGCGCCATCACGGCGGCCCGGGCGAGGTCGTCCCGCGCCTGGGTGTCGTCGATGTCGTGCAGCGGTTTCAGACCCCACACCGGGGCGAGCATGGCCAGCGCGCTCTGCACGTCCACGCGGACATCGCCCGAATGGATCGGGATCGGAAACGGTTCGGCCGGTGGCAGGCCGGGGTTGAACGCCCCATCCACCAGCAGGCCCCAGACATTGCCGAACGAGACGTGGCCGACGAGATCCTCGATGTCCACACCTCGGTACCGGAGCGCGCCACCCTCCTTGTCGGGTTCGGCGATCTCCGTCTCGAACGCTATGACTCCTTCGAGCCCGGGTACGAACTCGGACATCAGGCGGCTCCTCATGCGATCTCGACTGACTTGTGGCCGGGTCCTTCATACCCCGCACTACCACACCGTGTCTTCCCCCGAAAAGGCCGGGGCGCATGGTGCCGATCAAGCTCCGCACCTGGGATCCGCCGGTGATTCGGGGAGGTGTTCCGCTCGGTCCGGGCGAGGCTCGGGATGGTGCCTCGCTTGAAGGTATGGGCCGATCGAAGTCCGTCGGTCAGGATATCTCTTGATATCGAGACGACCTACGCCGGAACGCACCCGGGCGAGTGAGGTCCGGCACAAATCGGCCCGGGTCGGTCACCCGATGGTCACTCGTCGGGGGTGATCGTGCCGGGGGCGGGCGACTGGTGGTACTCGTTGTCCGTGGAGTTCACCGAGCTTGCCGCGATGCGCCGGCAGTACCGAGGCGAAGGCATCGACGTCGGCGCCTTGCCGCCGACCCCCTTCCCGCTGTTCACCGCCTGGCTGGCCGAGGTGGCGGCGGCCGAACTGCCCGAGCCCAACGCGATGGTCGTGGCCACCGCGACGCCGGACGGACGGCCCAGCACCCGCACCGTCCTGCTCAAGGAGTTCGACGAACGGGGCTTCGTCTTCTATACGAACTACGGCTCGCGCAAGGGCGCCGAACTGGCCGCGAACCCGGCGGTGAGCCTGCTCTTCCCGTGGCACGCGCTCGCGCGTCAGGTAGTGGTGACCGGTTCGGCCGAACGGGTGTCGCGCGAGACCACCGCCGAGTACTTCCGCTCCCGGCCGCGCGGCTCGCGGATCGGTGCCTGGGCGAGCGAGCAGTCCGCCGCGGTCTCCGGGCGCGAGCAGTTGGAGAAGCGGTACGCCGAGGCCGAGGCCGGATTCGCGGCCATCGACGACATCCCGGTGCCGGAGTTCTGGGGCGGCTTTCGGGTCCGGCCGGACGCGGTGGAGTTCTGGCAGGGGCGCGAGAACCGGATGCACGACCGACTGCTGTACCTGCGCGAGGGCGACGAGGGGTCGAGGTGGCGGGTCGAGCGACTGAGCCCGTGAACCGGAATGGGTCGCGGGCCCCCGGTCGTCGGGTCGGACGAGTTTCGGCGCGACCGGGTTCGCCGCCGGGTCGGTCATCGGGTCCGTGAACGACAGCGACCCGCAGGTCGCTTCTCCGTCCACCTCGGTGAGGTGGAACGAAGGCCGGGGGACGATCCCGGCGACCTGCGGGTCGGGTGTCTGCCTGGTGTTGCCGGCCGCCTGCCTGCGTCCGTCGCGGTGCACTCACGACGGGGCCTGCCGAGCCGGTAAACCGGAGTGGCGGCTAGCGGGCAGCCACCTCACGCGTCCGAATGCTATGCAACTTCAGACCACCTCCTCTCCCGTGTGCCAGTGAGGTTAGATCCGCTCGTGGGCGGGTGCAACGCATTTTCGGGGTGCCCGATCCCACATCGAAATCAGGAATAGATGCAGGGGGCATTGGGATTGGATGAGGCGGGTGCCCCCTGCCTCGAAACGCTTCGCCAAAGCCGTCCTGGCGGACGTGACCCCGCTGCGCGAGTTCCCCGACTTCCGTCGCCTGTGGTTCGGGCACTCGGTGTCCTCGCTGGGCCAGCAGATGACCGCCGTCGCGGTGGCGATCCAGGTGTACGACCTGACCGGGTCCAATTTCGCGGTCGGGGTGGTGGGGCTGTGCTCGGTGCTTCCGCTGATCGTGTTCGGGCTGCTCGGCGGCGCGATCGCGGACAGCCTGGACCGCCGACTGGTCGGCCTGGTGACCGCGAGCGGACTCGCCGCGGTGTCGATCGTGTTGGCCGGGCAGGCGTTCCTCGACCTCGCACAGGTGTGGCTGCTGTACGTGGCGGTCGCGGTGCAGTCGGCGTTCTTCGCGGTGAACAACCCCGCGCGCACCTCGATGCTCCCCAAACTGTTGCCGCCGGCGCGGCTGCCCGCGGCCAACGCGCTGAACTCGATAGCGATGGCCCTCGCGATGACGGTCGGGCCGATGCTGGGCGGCCTGGTGATCGGCCTGTGGAGCTTCCAGGCCGCCTACCTGATCGACGCGATCGCCTTCTCCGCGGCGCTGTACGCGATGTGGCGGCTGCCGTCGATGCCGCCGACCCGGGCCGAGGACGGGCGCAAGCGGGCCTCGGTGCTGGAGGGGCTGCGTTTTCTGCGCGGCAGGCCCAACGTCCGGATGACGTTCCTGACCGACATCGTCGCGATGGTGTTCGGCATGCCCCGCGCGCTGTTCCCGGCGATGGCGGCGACGCTGTACGGCGGCGGGGCGACCACGGTCGGCCTGCTGGTCGCGGCGCCGGCGGTCGGCGCGCTCGCGGGCGGATTGTTCTCCGGTTGGCTGGGCCGCGTGCGGCGGCAGGGGCGCGCGGTGGTGCTCGCGGTGATCGCGTGGGGCTCGTGCATCACCGTGTTCGGGCTGGGCGGTCCGCTGTGGCTGGGACTGATCCTGCTCGCCCTGGCGGGCTGCGCGGACACCATCAGCATGGTGTTCCGGAACACCATCATGCAGGTGGCGACGCCGGACGCGATGCGTGGGCGACTGGCCGGCGTGTTCATCGTGGTGGTCGCCGGCGGGCCACGGCTGGGCGACTTCGAGGCCGGGTCGGTGGCGTCGCTGACCACCGAGCGCATCTCGGTGGTCAGCGGCGGCCTGGCCTGCGTGGTCCTGGTGATCGTGCTGTCGCTGCGGTGGCGCGGCTTCTGGCGCTACGACGCGCGCGATCCGCAACCGTAGGGCGTGTCGCACGGGTGCGCGCGCCGGCCGGTGCGGCGGGCGTCAGGTGCGCGGCGCGATCCACACCTGTTCGGCGTGCGCGGCCACCCGGCCCTCGGCGTCGTAGAGCGTCGTCGCGGTGCGCACCTTGCGGCCCTCGCGGCCGAGTCGGCGGCCGAGCACGACGCACGGTTCGTCGGGATAGGGCAGTGCGTACACGTACGCGGTCATCCGGCCCAGCAGGAGCGCGGTGTCGGCGTCCATCCCGGTCCAGCCGCCGGGGCAGTCGAGCGCGGCCCAGACGAACTCGGGCCCGATCTGCTCGGTACCGGGCGCCACCAGCGAGGTGTGCGGGGTCCACACGCACGCGTTGGTGTCCGGACGGTCGGCGAGCAGGCCGGGGAACAACCGCAGGCCGTCGCCCTCGGCGCGCCCGGTGCCGCACACGAAGCATTCGGTGTAGGGGTTCCACGCCGCGAAGCCGGGGAAGGCCCGGCTCGCCTCGCGGGCCTCGGCCGGAGTGGCCGCGTCGATCGGCGTGGGCAGCGGCAGCGCGGCGTCGACCGGGATCGCCTCCGCGATCGGCCCGTCCTCCCGACCCAGGGTCAGCCCGCCGGTAGCGGCGTCGCGGGTGACCGGCAGCGGCCGATCCAGCGGCATCGCGCGGCGCAGCGTCACGGTCACCCCGGAGGCCGTCCCGCCGCTCGCTCGCGCGGCCAGCAGCCCGGCCAGGTAGCCGCCGTTGCCCATGCCCGGCGGCCCGTTGAAGCGGGCCGGGACCACGATCGCGGCCGAGCGCCGGTCGGGCACCTCGACCGGCTCGGCCGCCGGCGGCGGAGCGGTGGGAGACCGTCGGTCCGCCGCCGGCGGCGGAGCGGTGGGAGACCGTCGGTCCGGGGTCTGCCGGTCCGGCGCCCGCCGATCGGGAGACTGGGACCGTGCGTTGGGATGCACTGCCGGGTTCACCTCAGGTAGAAGATCCGGTCCGCGTGTTCGGCCAGCAACCGCTCGTTCCACGCGGCTCCGCCCTCGACGTTCGCGGACATGAACACCGGGGGTTCGACCCCCCGGGAAACCAGGTGGCCGATCACGCCGACCATGAGTGTCTGCAGCACCGCCGAGCACACCACGCCCGAGGTCGGGCCGATCCGCTGCGGTACGCCGTCCACCTCCAGCGCGGCGTCGCCGGGCGCGATGGCGGTGTCCAGGACGATGTCGCAGTTGTCGAGGACTCGCGTACCCGACGGATGCCTGGGCGACTCGGCCCTGCTGGCCACGATCGAGGTGACGCCGATCACGAGCACGCCGCGCTCGCGCGCCTGACGGGCCAGCTCCACGGGCAGCCCGTTGCGTCCGGACAACGAGATCACCACGAGCGCGTCGCCCTTGCGCAGGCCCGCGCCGTCCAGGACCGGGCCGGCCAGTTCGGCGAGCTTCTCCACCGCGGTGCTGACCGTGATCGGGCGCACGGTCAGTTCGTTGCCTGGGGCGATCAGCGGGTTGGCCAGGATCAGGCCGCCCGCGCGGTAGATCACGTCCTGCGCGGCGAGCGCGGAGTGGCCGCCGCCGAACACGAACAGCCGGCCACCGGCCGCCAACGCCTCGGCGATCCGGTCCGCGGCACGGTCGACGGTGGGCAGCTCTTCGTCCCGCAGTCGCTCCAGCAGCGCGATCGCCGCGTCGAGGTAGCGCGCACCCAGCTCGACCATCCCCGGT
Organism: Embleya sp. NPDC025285; assembly: GCF_055558835.1. Taxonomy (NCBI): domain Bacteria; kingdom Bacillati; phylum Actinomycetota; class Actinomycetes; order Kitasatosporales; family Streptomycetaceae; genus Embleya; species Embleya sp. NPDC025285. Next base: position 229,194 of record NZ_JBVHLU010000002.1, on the reverse strand, counting down.
CCTCCCGTTCGTTTCGGTGTGTTCCGAGCTTCGTATACGGATCCGCCGTGCGTACGCGGATCCGGCACCTTACCGCCGGATCGCCTGGTAGCGGTCGAGCGCGACGCGTCTTTCCTCGGCGTGCTCGACGACCGGGTCGGGATAGCCCTCGACGCCGATCCGCCACGGCTCGTGCACCGCCTTGCCCGCGATGCCGCGCAACTCGGGGACGTAGCGCCGGACGTAGTCCCCGTCGGGGTCGAACCTTCGGCCCTGGGTGATCGGATTGAAGACCCGAAACCACGGCGACGCGTCCGTGCCGCAGCCCGCGGTCCACTGCCAGCCGTGGCTGTTGGAGGCGAGGTCGCCGTCCACGAGGTGCCGCATGAAGTGCGCCGCGCCGCGCGTCCACTCCTGGTGCAGGTCCTTGACCAGGAAGGACGCGACCACCATGCGCACCCGGTTGTGCATCCAGCCCTCGGCGAGCAGTTGCCGCATCCCCGCGTCCACGAACGGGAAGCCGGTCCGGCCCGCGCGCCACGCGTCGAACAGCGCGTCTGCGTCCGGGCCGCTGTCGTAGCGCATGTCGGCCATGTCCCGGTTCAGGTACTCGCGGGCGGTCTCCGGCTGGTGCCACAACACGTCGGCGTAGAACTCGCGCCAGGCCAGTTCGCTGCGGAAGGTCTCGTCGACCCGGCCGGCGAGCAGTGTGCGCGGGTGGATCTCGCCGAATTTCAGGTGCACCGACAGCCGGGAGGTGCCGTTCAGGTCGGCCCGGTCGCGCAGTTCGCGGTAGCGGTCCAGGCCGTGCGCGCGGAACTCGTCCCAGGTCTCGCGCGCGACCCGCTCGCCCGCCTCGGGCAGGCGTACCCCGGCGGGCGCGGGGGCGGCCGGGTAGTCGACCGAGTCGGCCCACGCCCACGTGAGATCGGTCGGTCGCGGCAGCGGGGCGCGCCGGTCGTGCTCGAGCCACGCGCGCAGGAACGGCGTGAACACCCGGTAGGGCGACCCGTCGGCCTTGCGCACCCGCCCCGGGGCCACCGCGTACGGCGATCCGGTGGCCCGCAGCGGCACTTCGAGGGCCGCCGCGACGGCCGCGTCGCGGGTGCGCCCGTAGGGCCCGAAGTCGGCGCTGACGTGCACCTCGGCGGCGCCGACCGCGCGCACGAGCGCGGGCAGCTCGCGGGTCGGGTCGCCCGCGCGGATCACCAGACGCCCGCCGAGCTCGCGCAGGTCCGCGTCCAGGGCGCGCAGCGAGCGGATCAGGTGTGCCCGGCGGGCGGGCCCGGAGGCGTCCCACAGGACCGGGTCCAGGACGAACAGCGGCAACACCCGGGCGGGCTCGCCGTCCCCGGTGCCGGGAAAGCCGGTTCCGGCCGCGGCGTGCAGTGCCGGATGATCGGTCAGCCGGAGATCACGACGGAACCAGAGGACATGTACACGATCGGGGGATCCGGACGGACCCGAGGTCTTCCGGGATGGCAATGGCATACCGGAACGTTATGACCGTACGCACCCCACAGCGTGGGCCCACGCGGGCGGCAGACACGTACGGATGACGCGGCGGCACGCGCGGGACGGCGCGGACGGGGAAAGCCGCGGGGGCTCGATCGGCCGGACGTCCGCGTCGGCGGTCCAGGTGCGTCAGAATTGGACGGCAGGACCACCAAGAACGGAGCCGCTGGTCGTGAGTGGACTCATCGACACCACGGAGATGTACCTCCGGACGATTTTCGAGCTGGAGGAGGAGGGCGTGGTCCCGCTGCGGGCGCGGATCGCGGAGCGGCTGGAGCAGAGCGGGCCGACCGTGAGCCAGACCGTGGCACGGATGGAGCGGGACGGGTTGTTGACGGTCGAAGGTGACCGTCACCTGGAACTGACGCCCGAAGGGCGGGGAATCGCGACGCGGGTCATGCGCAAGCACCGGCTCGCCGAGTGCCTGCTCGTGGACGTCATCGGATTGCCCTGGGAACAGGTGCACGCCGAGGCGTGCCGTTGGGAGCACGTGATCAGTGAGCAGGTGGAACGTCGCCTGCTCGAACTGCTGCGCTATCCCAAGGAATCGCCGTACGGCAACCCGATCCCGGGCCTGGAGGAGCTGGACCAGGAGCTGCACGCCGACTCCTTCAAGGAAGGCGGGCTGGTCACGCTGCTCGAGTCGGCGGGGCCGGAAGGCAAGAACGTCGTGGTGCGGCGGCTCGGTGAGCCGCTGCAGACCGACGCCCAACTGATGTACACGTTGCGCCGAGCCGGGATTCGTCCCGGGGCGGTCGTGAGTGTGCACGAGTCCGCGGGTGGCGTGATGGCGGGCAGCGGCGGCGAAGCCGCGGAGCTGTCGCCGGAGGTCGCGTCGCACGTGTTTGTGGCCGCGCGGTAGTTGCGCGTAAGCGCGCGGGTCGATGGGCCCTCGTATCCGAGATGGTTCGGGTGCGAGGGCCCTTGCGTTGCGTCTTGGGCGGGTTGGGGGTTTTGTGCCCACCCGCCCATTCGCGCCTTCGGGTGGGATGGCTGCGGATCCACCGCGATGGGGCGGCGTGCTGGGGCCCCGCGACCACTGGGCAGGTTGTTCGCTACCTGGCCTCGACCAGTGCTCGGCCGCAGGCGTAGGCGATGGGGCTCACCAGTTCGCGGGCTTCGGGGAGCCAGCGGTTGAGTTCGGTGGGTTCGCGGGCCCACGAGGCGCTGCCGGAGCTGCCCATCCGGGACGGCGGGGCGACCACCCAGTCGCCCTCGCCCTTGGGGATCAGGTCGATCGCGCTGGTGCCCCAGCCGATGCGGCGCAACATCTCGCCCATCTTGTCCCGGGCGCCGGGGAGTACGAAAAACTGGAGCCGCCGGGTCGGGGTCGCGATCACCGGGCCGAGCGGCAGCCCCATGCGCTCCAGCCGGGCCAGCGCGAGGCAGCCGGCCTGTTCCGGGACGTCGATCACGTCGAAGCCGCGACCGGTGGGCAGCAGGATCGCCGCGTCCGGGTGCTCGCTCCACCAGCGCCGCACCAGCGCCGGCGAGCTGGCCGCCTGGACCGCCCAGTCGCGCAAGATGGGGTGCGCGCCCGGGGTGGCGCATCCGGGATGGCCGCAGCTGCAACGACGCCCCGCACTGTTCTCGATCACCGAGGCGCCGGGAACCACGTCCCAGTGCCGGTCCCCGGCGTAACGGACTGCGGTCTCTACAAGCGTGTCGCGGGCGAGCTGCCGGGCCCCCAGGGTGTCTTCCACGTGCTGCACAACTGTGGGACCACGGGATGGTTACGGCCGGCCGCCGCCGCACTCGCGGCCACCCGTGCGGCGGACCCCGAACGGCGCGGGGTCGCGCGCCGGAGCGCCGCACTCCGGGAGGGCGAAACCGGATGATCAGGGGCGACGGGATCACCGGTGGCCATCCGGCGCAAGGGGGGCGCATGGGTGCAGACCCGGGGGCGCAATGAAGGGTGCCCTATCCGCTGCTCTATACGGGTCACTACGCTCCGTACGCGGATGACATTTCATACGACCGGCGGGCAAGATCGGCAATTCCGGCCGGCCCGGATCTCGGCAGATGGATGACGTCCGCTGGACACGCATCACGGACTCATCAGGCATCAGGGCGAGGACACGACAGGGCCGGAGGATCCCCGTCGCGCCGATCCCGCATGCCACAAGCCCGCACCGACGGGTCGGGGAGGGAACGCCGATGGCCGCGCGAACGCAGGCGAGCAGGCAGCCCAACGAAAGGTTGACGGCACTGATCCAGGAGGCCGGCTGCTCGAATGCCGGGCTCGCCCGCCGGGTCAACATGTGCGGTGCCGAGCACGGCATGGACCTGCGCTACGACAAGACCTCGGTGGCCCGCTGGCTGCGCGGTCAGCAGCCGCGCGGCGCGGTGCCCAACCTGATCGCCGAGGCGATCGGCCGCAAGCTCGGCCGGCCGGTCACCGTCGAGGAGATCGGCATGGCCGACGGTCGCAGCCTGGCGACCAACGTCGGCCTCCAGTTCGCCGCCACACCGGCGGCCACCGTCGAGGTGGTCACCGAGTTGTGGCGCAGCGACGTCAACCGGCGCGACTTCCTGCTCAACTCCTCGGTCGCGGTGGCCGCGCTGGTCGCGCCCAGCCGGGACTGGTTGATCACCGAGCCGGACGCGCAGGTGGCTCGGATCGGCGGGCCGCGCGTGGGCGCCTCCGACATCGAGGCGGTGTGCGCGACCACGGACATGTTGTCCGCGCTGGACCACCGGTTCGGCGCCGGCCACATCCGCCCGGTCGTCGTGCACTATCTGGGCAGCGTGGTCACCCAGCTGCTCAACGGGACCTATTCCGACGAGACGGGTCGCGCGCTGTTCGCGGCCGTGGCCCGACTCACCGAGCTGGCCGGTTACATGGCCGTGGACACCGGCCAGCCGGGTCTCGCCCAGCGCTACTACATCCAGGCCCTGCGGCTGACCCAGGCCGCGGGCGACCGCGCCTACGGCGGATACGTGCTCGCCGCCGGGATGAGCCACCTCGCGGGCAGCCTGGGCAACCCGCGCGAGATCACCCAGCTCGCGCGCGCCGCGCAGGAGGGCGCCAAGCAGGAGGCCACGCCCACCACCCAGGCGATGTTCCACGCCGCCGAGGCACGCGGGCACGCGCTGCTCGGCGACGCGCGCGCGTGCGAGGCGTCGTTGTCCCGGGCCCAGTCCGCGATGGACGTCGCGACGCCGGACGAGGATCCGCAGTGGATAGGGCACTTCTCCCAGGCGTACCTCGCCGACGAATTCGCGCACTGCTACCGCGACCTGGACCGGCCCCGACAGGCCGAGGCGGCGGCCCGCGCGGCCCTGGACGGGCACGCCGACACGCGGGTCCGGCGGCGGGCCGTGGACACCCTGCTGCTGGCCACCGCGCACCTGCAACAGAACCGGCTCGACGAGGCGTGCTCGGTCGGCGCACAGGCGCTGGACCTGGTGGGCCGGCTGCACTCGGCGCGCGGCCTCGAATACCTCAAGGACTTCCAGCGCCGACTGGAGCCGTATCGCGACGAGCACGTGGTCCGCGAATTCGCCGAGGCCGTGCACGCCGTCCCGGTCTGAGCCGCGCGTGGGCCGCCGACCTGCGCGAAGACGCGTTTCCTCGGCCGATTTCGGCCGGTGGAGTCGGTGCGCCCGGGGGCGCGCCGCTGTTCGCCACTCGAACGTCTGAGTTACCGTCGGGCGGAACGCGGTCCCGGCCGCCGGGCGAACCGGCGGTCGCGCGGCCGCCGGGCGCGACGGCTCGAGGCGACGAACGGGTGGATGGCATGGGATCCGGTGGAGCGGACGGCGGCGGGGGCGAACGGGGCGGGGGCGGCGAGCAGCCGCCGGGGCCGTCACCGTTCGGTCCGCTCGAACTCCCGCGCGACGAAACCGAGGTGCTGCCGAGGTTCGAGGACTACGCGGACCAGGGGCCGCCGCAGGGGTACGGCGCGCCACAACAGCCCTACGGCGCGGCGCAGCCGTACGGCGGCGGGCCCTACCCGCCGAACGAGCCGTACCGGACGAACCCGCCCTACCCGCAGGCGTCGGGAGGCCCGGCCGACCAACCCGGAGCGACCCGGCTCGCGCCGCTCCCCGGGCACGCGCCGCCCGCCGCGCCGGGGCACGTACCGCCGCGCCCCGTGCACGCGCCCCCGGGGGCGCCCGGCGCGTCGGCCGGTCCGGCGGTCGGGCCGGACCTGTTCCGCCCCGACCCGGCGCCCGCCGGCGGACCGGCCGACGCCACCCAGGTGTTCCCGGCCGGATTGTTCCGGGACGACGTCGGCGCCTCGCCGGCCGGACCGGGACCTGCGGGCACCTCCGGACAACCGCTGCCGCCGGCCTACTCGGCGCAGCCGGCGCCTCCCGCCTACACGGCGCGGCCCCCGGCCCCCGGCCCGGTGGGGCCGCCCGCGGCCGCCGGATACGCCGCGCAGCAGCCCTACTCCCCGCAGTACGCGCCGCCGGGCGCCCCGCCGCACGGGCCCGGGCCGGGCGGTCACGGCGACTCCGGCTCCGGGCGGCCCAGGACCCCGCTGATCGCGGCCGGCGTCGGTGCGCTCGTCGTGGTCGCCGCGATCGGCGTGTTCGCCAGCGGCGCGTTCGGCGACGACGACAAGAGCGACAGCGCGGACAAGGGCACCGCGGCCGGCTCGTCCGCGAAGCCGGACCCGTCGGGCTCCGGAGCGCCCGGGACCACCGCACCGCCGGCCAAGGCCGACGAGGCCGGCGCCCAGGCGTCCGCCGTGGACCGGCTCCTCCAGGCCGGCGCCGGGTCCCGCCAGGTGGTGTCCCAGGCCGTGCAGCGGATCCAGAAGTGCGACGACCCCGCGGCCGGCGCGCAATCCCTGAACGAGGCGGCCCGACAGCGCGACCAGCAACTCGCCGGCCTGGCCAAGTTGTCCACCGACAAGCTCACCGGCGGCGCCCAGTTGGTCGCGGGCCTGCGCGACGCGTGGACCGCCTCCGCCGAGTCGGACCGCGAACTCGCGGCCTGGGGAACCGAGATGGCCCAGGGCGGCTGCAAGGGCAAGCGCGCCGAGAACACCGACCACAAGCGCGCCGCCGACCGCGCGAGCGGGCGGGCCACCACCGCGAAGAACAAGGTGGTCGGGCTGTGGAACCCGATCGCCACCGAGCACAACCTCAAGAAGCGCACCGCCGGCGAGTTCTGAGCCCCGGACCCGCCCCGGTCCGGCCGGCCGGCGAGCTCGGGGCAGGCGGGCCCGCTCCGGACCCGTCGGGCGGCGAACTCCGAGCCCCCGGACTCGCCTCGGACCCCGTCGGGCGGCGGGTTCGAAGCCGGTGGACCCGCTCCCGCTTCCGTCGGGCGGCGAGCCGAAGCCGGCGGACCCGCCCCGCTCCCGCCGGCTTTCGACGCACGCGCTAACTCCCGCGTGACCGTCCGGCAACAGAGCCGTAACACACGTCGGCGAGTCTCACCCCATGGAGACTGGCACGGGGGACGAGCCGCTGATCGGGTTCACCATCGGCGTCACCGCGGCCCGGCGTCGCGAGGAACTCGTCGCCCTGCTCCAGGGCTTGGGCGCCAAGGTGGTCGACGCGCCCACCGTGCGGATCGTGCCGCCGGCCGAGGACACGATCCTGCGCCGGGCCACCGAGCAGGCGTTGGACCGTCGCCTCGACTATGTGGTGGCCACCACCGGCGTGGGCTGGCGCGGCTGGTTCGCCGCCGCCGACGGCTGGGGGCGCGGCGCCCGGCTGACCGCCGCGTGCCGGGCCGCCGTGGTGGTCAGCCGGGGGCCGAAAGCGGGGACCGCGGTGCGCGCGTGCGGCCTGCGCGAGGTGTACTCGCCCGGTTCGGACGCCGGCGACGAGGTGTTGGCCTGGCTGCTCGCGCGCGACCTGCGCGGGCGGCGGATCGCGGTCCAGCAACACGGCGCGCCGCTGGAGGGCTTCGCCGACGCGCTGCGCGGGCGCGGCGCGGACGTGCTGGAGATCCCGGTGTATCGCTGGGGACCGCCGGACGACCCGGGCGCGGTGCGCCGCCTGGTCGAGCAGACCGCGCGCCGGGAGATCCACGCGCTCACCTTCACCAGCGCGCCCGCGATCGGCGCTTTCCTGGACACCGCCGACGAACACGGCCGCCGGGCCGACGTGTTGGCCGCGTTGCGGGCCGACGTGCTGCCGGTGTGCATCGGCCCGGTGTGCGCGCGGCCACTGGCCGAGCAGGGCATCGAGTCGGTGTGGCCCGAGCGCGGTCGGCTCGGCTCGCTGGTGCGCACGATCACCGAGACGTTGCCCGCCCGGGCCCGCCGCGAACTGGACACCGGCACCGAACGCCTGGTCCTGCAGGGCAACGCGCTGCTGGTCGACGGTCGGACCATCTGGCTGCCCCCGGTGCCGGGCGCGGTGCTGCGCGCGCTCGCCGAGAAGCCGGGCTGGGTACTCAGCCGGGCCGAGTTGTTGCGCCGGGTGTGGGCCGACACGCGGACCGACGAACACGCGGTGGAGGCGGCGGTCGCCCGACTGCGCGCCGCGCTGGGCCCGTACGCGAGCCTGGTCCGCACGGTCACCAAGCGCGGCTACCGCCTGGCCGTCGACCCCTGACGCGGGTTCTCCGGGCCCGCCGAGCCCGAAGTCCCGGGCCAGGATCGGGGCACCGGCAAAGCGGTATATTTCCAGTGCCCGCCACCCCCCGCCTGGTAGGAGCCGAGGGCCAACCCGCACCATGGGCGGGTGACAGGGGGTGAACACGAACCTTGATACGCATACGGAAGCGCACACGATTGTCGACGGTCGTGCTGCTCGCCACGACCATGGCCGGCGCCGCCGCGTGCTCCGGATCGCCCGACACCGGCCGGGTCGCCGGCACGGTCGCCACCACGGGGCCCAGTTCGGCGCGCCTGACCTCGGACGGCCCCAAGCCCGCCGCGGACCGGCCGAGCGGCTCGGTGCCGCCGGTGGTCCCGCCCGCCGCCGCCGGCGATACTCCCGAATCGGGTGCCTACGGGACCGAGCTGCTGACCCACCTGCGCACGACCCCGCACGGGAGCCACGTGAGCAAGGTCCGGGTGGCCAGCTCGTACAAGGTCTACAAGGTCACGCTCGAAACGGACCTGGTTCGCGGCAACGGTTCGGACACGCAGGCCGAGGAGATCGTCCGCGACCGTGCGGGCAAGCTGCTCACCGAGACCGCCCAGTGGGCGGAGGACCATCCGGCGTTGTGGGTCGGCGGGATCGAGATCCTCGACTCGGACCGCGACGCGATCGACTTCCGGCTCGGCGCCGAGCGGGACGACCGCAAGCCGGCCGCGGACGACTACGGGTCCGCGATGCTGGCCGCGCTGCACACCACCCCGGAAGGCACGCGTCTGCAGCAGGTGCGGCTGACGCTGGACCACAAGGGCAAGTACGAGGTCGCGATCGACACCGACCTGTCCTCGCACCTGCCGGGGGACTACTCGACCGAGGCCGCGCAGACCTTCAACACCGCGGCCCGGATCCTGCTCGTGGCGCAGAACTGGATCCGCGACCACCCGGGCTTCGACGTGGCCGCGCTGCGCGTGTACGACGTCGAGCGCGGGCTGATCACCATCAAGATCGTCGACTGAGCGAGCCGACCGGCCGACCGACCCGCGACCGGACCGCCCGGTTGTCGGGATCGGTCCGGTCTGCGGCATGATCGGTGGAAATTCGAGGTGATCGAAAGCATCCCGTTCTGAACCGATCGGGAACGGAACGGGATCGGATCGGCGAAACCGAAGCGGGGACAGGGGAGGAGGCGCCACGATGACACGTATGCGCCAGAGCACCGTTCCGTGGTGGCGTTGGCGGGCCCAGGTCCGTTCCGCGCTGCACATGTTCGGCGACCCGACGTTCCAGCGCGAGTCCTGGCTGGCCGGCCGCCCGGAGTACGGCTCGATCACCGACGCCGTCTATCGCCTGGTCGGCGACTCGTGGCTGGACCGCTGGTCCGCGACCACCTACATCGGATGCCTGGTCGTCGACGCGGACGAGGCCGCGCTGGTGGACGCCGCGGTGGTGGAGATCCTCGCCGTCCTGCACGACATCGGCGAGGACGCGCCCGCGCCCGCCTACCTCACCCACTCGCGCTGGCCGCAGGTCGTCGCCACCTCGCGGGCCGCGCACGTCGCGCTGGCGAAGACGGACGAGGACGACCCGGAGGCGCCCCCCGACTCGCTCGACGTGCTCCGCATCCGCACCGGCGGGCGCTGAGCCCGCGCGGGACGTGGGATCCTGTACGACCGGCCGGGTCGCCCGGCCGGTGGGGTCCCGTCCGGGATCGGGCCGCGCGGACAGCAGCGGATCGGGCACCCGGAAGGCCGAAACCAATGCCGCAGATGGAGAAGAAGGGCACGTCCATGACCGAGCAGACCCAGCCTGTCGACGGCAGTGGTGACGTGTCGACCGGCGGCCAGTACGTGCTGACGCTGTCCTGCCCGGACAAGCGCGGCATCGTGCACGCGGTCGCCAGTTTCCTGATGATGACCGGCTGCAACATCGTGGACAGCCAGCAGTTCGGCGACCGGGACACCGGTCTGTTCTTCATGCGCGTGCACTTCACCGCCGAGCAGGGCGTCGAGTTGGACGCGCTGCGGGCCGGCTTCACCGCGGTCGGCGCGTCCTTCCACATGGACTGGCAGATCCACGACGGGGACGCGCGGATGCGCGTGTTCGTGATGGTCAGCAAGTTCGGCCACTGCCTGAACGACCTGCTCTTCCGCAGCAGCATCGGCGCGCTGCCGATCGAGATCGTGGGTGTGGTGTCCAACCACCGCGACTTCGAGGAACTCTCCCGCTCCTACGGTGTGCCGTTCCACCACATCCCGGTCACCCGGGAGACCAAGCCGGAGGCCGAGGCGCGGCTGCTCGCGCTGGTGCGCGAGAACGACGTGGAACTGGTGGTGCTGGCCCGATACATGCAGGTGCTGTCGAACGACCTGTGCAAGCAGCTCGAGGGTCGGGCGATCAACATCCACCACTCGTTCCTGCCGAGCTTCAAGGGCGCCAAGCCCTACCACCAGGCGCACGCGCGCGGGGTCAAGCTGATCGGCGCGACCGCCCACTACGTCACGGGCGACCTGGACGAGGGCCCGATCATCGAGCAGGAGGTCGAGCGGGTGGACCACGCGGTCACCCCCGCCGGCCTGGTCGCGGTCGGTCGCGACGTCGAGTGCCAGGCGCTCTCGCGCGCGGTCAAGTGGCACTCCGAGCGACGGGTGCTGCTCAACGGGACTCGCACGGTCGTCTTCACCTGAGGGGCCTGAGGGACCTGAAGCCCTGAGGGACTTGAGCGATCCGAGCTATTCGACCCATTCGAGCTATCCGACGGGCCCGCGTGCCCCGAGCGACCCGGGGAGCCTGGGGAACCCGAGCGATCCGGGCAGCCCGAGCGCCCGGGGCGAACGGTCGACTCGGCTCACCTGACGCTGAGCACGAACGCCGCCGAGCCCACCGCGGCGGCGGCGGCGCCGGCGATCCACCCGGCCCGGGCGGCTCGGGGGAATTCGGTGCGCTCCCGGGGGCCGTCACCGTCGAAGTCGCGGACCACGGGTCGCACCCGGGGCCGATGGCGGTCGCGCCCGAACACGACACAGGCTACGGCGGTGATCCACGCGGCTACCCCGACGACGAACATGCCTCGGGAATGTACGCCCGACCCGGTTGGCTGTCACAGCGGCGCGCGGGTGTGCGCGCGGGGCGCGCGCGTACATCGCCTCCGCCCCGGCCGGAAAATCCTTTGCGGGGTGGGCCGTTGCCGTGGCTTGATGGAGGTCGAGCCACGACAGGTCCTTCCGTGTGTCCTGTCCTCGTAGGGAGAGGAGCGAGCCGGTGCGGTTCCGTGACAACGGCCGATGCCCCGTCCAAGGCGCCTCGGCCCGCCGCGTGTAACCCCTGCTTCGCTCCCGCTCCGCGGGTCCCGCAGTCGCCAACCCTGCGGCACCCGCCACCGGCTGCCCCGTGCCGCACCCGGACTCACTCCCCGGAGTGCGCCGGGGCAGCCCACCAAGACTTCGAGCCGCCGCGCTCATGTTCAGCCATACCCATTCAGGAGAATGATCCAGATATGTCGTACACCGAGGTCCCGGGTGCCCGGGTACCGATTCGCATGTGGACCGACCCGGCAGCGGTCGAGGGCCAGGCCATGCAGCAGCTCCGCAACATCACCACGCTCCCGTGGCTGCACGGCCTCGCCGTGATGCCCGACGTGCACTACGGCCGCGGCGCCACGGTCGGCTCGGTGATCGCCATGCGCGACGCCGTCTGCCCGGCGGCGGTGGGCGTGGACATCGGCTGCGGCGTGTCCGCTGTCCGTACCTCGCTCACCACCAAGGACCTTCCGGACGACCTGGCACCCCTGCGTTCGCGAATCGAGGCGAATGTGCCGGTGGGGCACATGGGCCACAAGGAGCCGGTGGACGTGCGGAAGCTGCACGCGTTCCCGGTCGCGCGCTGGGATGACATGTGGAGCCGGTTCGACGAGCTGGCCCCGGCGGTGCACTTCCGGCGGGATCGGGCGGCGAGCCAGCTGGGTACGCTCGGCGGTGGAAATCACTACCTGTCCCTGGACAGCGACAACGAGGGCCGGGTGTGGCTTCAGTTGCACTCCGGTTCGCGCAACATCGGCAAGGAACTTGCCGACCACCACATCGGTGTCGCGCAGTCGCTGCCGCACAACCAGGATCTCGTGGACCGGGACCTCGCGGTGTTCATCGCGCACACGCCGCAGATGGAGGCGTACCGCGCCGATCTGTACTGGGCGCAGGAGTACGCGCGGCTCAACCGGGATCTGATGCTCGCGTTGTACGGAGAGGTCGTGTCCAAGTACTTCACGAAGCGCCAGGTGACCTTCGATCGGGCCATCTCGTGCCACCACAACTACGTCTCGGAGGAGACCTACGACGGCGTGGATCTGTTGGTGACCCGTAAGGGCGCCATCCGGGCCGGCAGTGGCGACCTCGGCATCATCCCGGGTTCGATGGCGGTTGGTTCGTACATCGTGCGCGGCCTCGGCAGTATCGACGCGTTCAACTCGGCATCGCACGGGGCGGGCCGGAAGATGAGCCGGAACGCCGCGAAGAAGCGGTTCACCGTGAAGGACTTGGTCGAGCAGACCGAGGGTGTCGAGTGCCGCAAGGACGCGGGCGTCGTGGACGAGATCCCGGGTGCGTACAAGAACCTGGATCGGGTCATGCGCCAGCAGTCCGATCTGGTCGAGATTGTCACACACCTGAAGCCGCTGATCACGGTCAAGGGCTGACGGGACGTCACGAGAACAGCGTCAACTGCGGGGGAGCCGGTTCGACCGGCGCCCCCGCTTTGGTAAGCCGCCATCGGCGGATCGCGCAGCTCGCGACGGTTCGGCCGAGCAATTCAGCAGCGATATCGGCCGGGTGGGACAGCACGACGGTGTCGTCGGCTTCGTTCCAGCGACGCGGCGCTGATCGGGCTCGCATGTGGGCCGGGCGTTCCCATGCCTTGACACTCTCGGCCTTCGCGGCCTTACGCGCGAGTGCGAGACTGCCGTCGTAATACAGCTCGCGCGCGATCGCGACGGCCGGGTCGCTGGTATAGAGGATGTTGAAAACGCCATCGCGCACGTTCCTGCCGGGGTGTCGCGGTACGCCACTGACGGCCAAGCCGAATGCGCAGAAATAGTCCGAGACAGGCCGGCTCGACGTGGTCAGACTGACGAACGGATAGCCCTTTGCCGTGATGCCGACCGCGCCGTCCGCGTCGACGAGCCCGCGTACGTAGTCGCTCGCGACGTGGTCGGTGTCGGGCGGGCCGATCGAGGCGGACTTTCTGCCGTAGGGCAATCCCAGGGTTCGGAGGGTCTCGCGGGCCTCCAGCGCGTGTACGGACCAGGTCGCCGAGGTGTATTCGGCCGAGAAATTGGTCGCGCGCGTGCGCTCGTGAATCGCGCTCGGGTATGGGCACAGGCGCTGGAAGCACTCCAACAACTCGCGGTCGCAGACGCCTACTTCCAGGCTCAGTCGGCCGCGCTGGCGGGAGTCTGCGGAGAGGTGACCGTCGGCTTGAAGGAAGCCGAACATGTACGAGTACTCGGGACGGCGCAAATCCATGAAGTCCATCGCACCAATGTGCGAGTCACCTGCCGGGCAGGACGCTCGAATGCCGATGGTTCACCGGAATGGAGCAGCGTCGGCCGAGGGCCGCGCGGTGGACGACCGCCAACACACCGAGGCCCGCCCCGGCGAGCAGCAGTCGCTCACCGAGGCGGGTCTTCCTGCGTGTTCGGTCAGGGGGTGCGGGTGGTGCGGGCGAGGAGGTGGACGGCTCGGGTGAGGGCGGCCAGGGCGGCGGTGGCGGCGAGGGTGCGGGCTATGTTCCAGGCGATCCAGGCGTTCTCGACGTCGTCGCGGAGCTTTTCGGGATCGGCGATTCGGGCCGGGTCGCCGGCGTCCTTGATCTTGTTGTTCAGCGGGATGTTGCCGCCGATGGTGATCAGCATGCCGACGAAGGCGAGGACGACGCCGGCGATGATCCAGCGGTTCGCCGCGGTGAGGCCGAGCTTGCGGGCTCGGACGATCGTGATCACGCCGAGGATCGGGGCGCCGAAGAAGCAGGCGAAGAAGACCGGGTTCTCGATCCGCTTGTTGACCTGCTGGAGGACGTCGACGAAGGTGCGGGCGTCGACCCGGCCCAGGCCCGGCATGATCGCGACGGCGAAGCAGAAGTAGACACCGGCGACCAGGCCCGTGGTGACCAGGGTTGCGCCGAGGAGGATGGCGGCGGTGCGGGTCGCGGGAGTGGTTTCGGGTGGAGTGAGCTGCCGATTCATGCCGGGGTCCCCGTTGTCGACTGGTTGGTGATCGTGTCGCCGGTGCTGCGGTGCTGCGGTGCTGCGGTGCTGCGGTGCTGCGGTGCTGCGGTGTTCGGTGTTTTCGGAGCCGGGGTCAGCGGGTGAGGGCGATGACGAGGAAGGCGGCCGCCGCGATGCCGGAGAGTGCGCGCAGGTGGTTCGCCCGCGTCCAGTCGGCGAGGTAGCCGGCCCACAGCCGCTCCTCCGCCGCGGAGTTCGGCTCGACGGCGGCGAGCGCGTTGTTGCGGGGCACGTGGTACCCGGCGGTGAGCACGATCGTGCCGACCAGGTAGAGCGCGGCGCCGACGAGCAGATAAACCGCGTACGCCTCGCCCCACGAGACGATCGCCGCGATGCCCAGGCCCACGCACAGCAGTGCGGTGCCGAACAGGCCGGCCATGAAGGGGGCGGTCACGGCCGTGACGTTGATCGATCGCATGGCCGCGGCCCCCTGAGCCGCCGGGAGCCGGCCGAGGCCCGCCATGACGAAGGAGGAGAAGCCGAAGAAGACTCCGCCCATGCTCGCGCAGCCCAGGGCCGCGACGAGCGTCAGGATGAACAGGGGGCCGCTCATGGTCACACCTTCCAGACACCGCGGGCGGCGGCGTCACGTGCGTAGTCGGAGAAGTCGCGGGGTGCCCGGCCGAGCGCCCGCCGCACACCGTCGGAGACGTGTGCGTTGCGCCCGTCGAGAACCTCGCCGAACAGGAAGGACAGCAGGTCGATGACCTCCGCCGGTACCTGGTGCTCGACCAGGACCGCCGAGTATGCCTCCAACGGGACCTGCGTGAACGTGATTTCCCGGCCGGACGCGCGGGCGATCTCGGCGACCGCGTCGGCGAAGGTCAGCAGCCTGGGGCCGGTCACCTCGTACACCTGGCCGGTGTGCCCGTCCTCGGTGAGCGCGGCCACCGCGACGTCGGCGATGTCGTCCACGTCGATGAACGGCTCGCCCACGTCGCCGACCGGCAGCGCCACGTCACCGCTCATGATCGGGCCGAAGAACTCGCCCTCGTCGAAGTTCTGCGCGAAGAAACTCGCTCGCACGACGGTCCAGTGGGCGCCGGAGGCGCGCACCCGGGCCTCGGCGTCCTGCGCCTCGGGCTCGCCCCGACCGGACAGCAGGACCAGGTGCCGGACGCCGCTCTCGACCGCGAGTTCGGCGAACGCGCCGACCGTGTCCGCGCCGCCCGGGGCGGCGATGTCGGGCTGGAAGGAGACGTACACGCTGTCGATGTCGCGCAGGGCCGGGGCCCAGGTGGTGCGGTCCTCCCAGTCGAAGGGGATGGGCGCCGAGCGGGAGCCGAGCCGGACCGAGCGGCCGAGCGCGGTGAGCTTCCCGGCGATCCGGCGGCCGGTCCTGCCGGTCCCGCCCAGGACCAGCGTGGTGGTGTCGGTGGTGTTCGCGGTGTGCTGCTCGTTCGTCGTCATGGCTTTATTCAATGCCCTGGCGGTGAGAGTGAACATCGCTGAAGCGCCCAATTACATGTCTGATCGTCTAAGATTTCGGCATGGACGCTCTCGCGAGTCTGCTCAACGGACCTCGGGCGCAAGGCGCCTTCCTGCTGCGTTCGATGCTGAGTCCGCCGTGGTCCATGCGGATCCACGACGAGGCGCCGCTGACCATCGTGGCGATGGTGCGCGGGCACGCGTGGATCGCGCTGGACCGGGGGGACGCGGTACGGCTGAGCGCCGGCGACGTGGCCATCGTGCGCGGCCCCGACCACTACCGGATCTCCGACGAGCCGGGTTCGCAGCCGCAGATCATCATCCATCCGGGCCAGCGCTGCTCGACCCCGGACGGGCGGGACCTGGCCAAGGAGATGGCCCTGGGCGTGCGTTCGTGGGGAAACAGCGCGGACGCCGAGACGATCATGCTGACCGGGACCTATCAGATGGCCGGCGAGGTCAGCCGTTCGCTGCTCGAATCGTTGCCCACGCTCGCGGTGATCCGAGCGGACGAGACGGACTCCCCGGTGATCCCGCTGCTCGCCGACGAGATCGTCAAGGACGGGCCGGGTCAGGACGCGGTCCTGGACCGGCTGTTGGACCTGTTGCTGATCTCCATGCTGCGCACGTGGTTCGCCCGCTCGGGCGCGGACGCGCCGGGCTGGTACCGCGGTTACCGCGATCCGGTGATCGGGCACGTGCTGAGCCTGATCTACAACAACCCCGAGCAACCGTGGACGGTCGCGTCGCTGGCCGCCGAGGCGGGAGTGTCCAGGGCCTCGTTGGCGCGCCGGTTCGTCGAGCTGATCGGCGAGCCGCCGATGACCTTCCTCACCGGCTGGCGCCTCGCGCTGGCCGCGGACCTGTTGTGCGAGCCGACGGCGACGGTCGGCGGGGTCGCCGAGAAGGTGGGCTACGGCGACGCGTTCGCGCTCAGCACGGCGTTCAAGCGGGTCCGGGGGCTGAGCCCGCGCGAGCACCGCACCCGAGCGCTGCGGCGCGAGGGCGTGGGCATCGACGGTTCGCGGCACCTGATTCCCGACCGGGGCTGACCCGAGCCGCCCGACCCGGACCGCCCGCCCGAACCGCGCGCGTCGGTCGGCCCGGTCAGCCCGATCGCCCCGCCGGTCCGCCGGTCGATGGCGGGGGCACCGGGGGTTGCGGGGTCGCGCCGGCGGAAGGCGCGGCGGCGAACCGCAGTCGGAACAGCGCGCCGCCGCCGGGCGAGGACTCGGCCGTGAGCGTGGCGCCGTGTGCCCTGGCGATCTGCCGGGCCATCGCCAAGCCGAGCCCCGAACCGGGCAGCGCCCGCGCGGCGGAGGCTCGATAGAAGCGGTCGAACACGTACGGCAGGTCCTCGGGCGCGATGCCGGGACCGTGGTCGCGCACGGTGAGTTCGAGGTCGGTGCCGAGCACCACCTCGACCGGGCCGCCGGCCGGGCTGAACTTGGCCGCGTTGTCGAGCAGGTTCGACACCAGTCGGGCCAGCCGGGCGGGTACGCCCGGCACCGTGCGTTCGCCCGCGAGGTCGACGAACTCGAAGGCCACCGCCGGCCAATGGCCCCGGGCCGCCCGCACGCAGTGGCCGACCAGCGTGCTCGGCCGGACCTGCTCGACCAGCGGCTGCGGCTCCTCGTCCCGGGCCAGTTCGATCAGGTCGTTCACCAGGCCGGTCACCTCGCGCAGTTGGCGCTGCAGCCCGGCGTTCGCGCGTTCGCGCTGATCCGTCGTCAGCCGGTCGGCCCGGCCCAGTAGTTCCGCGTTCGTGCGGAGCGCGGTCAGTGGGGTGCGCAGCTCGTGCGAGGCGTCCGCGACCAGCCGGCGCTGCGCGGTCACCGACTGCTCCAACTCGCCGAGCATCGCGTTGAAACTCCCCGCCAGGCTGGTGAGTTCGTCCTCTCGTCGGCCCGGCGGCACATCGATGCGCAGGCTCGCGTCCCGGGTCGCCGCGATCCGCTTCGCGGTAGCGGTCAGCCGGGCCACCGGGGCCAGGCCGGTGCGGGCCACCGCGTAGCCCAGCCCGGCCGCGAGCAGCACGCCCGCCGCCGCGACCGCCGCCATCAACTCGCCCGCCTGCCGGACGCCCTTGTCCACCCCGTCCGAGCGCAGCGCCACCTGGATCGCCGTGCCCGGACCACCCTGGGTGGTCAGCATCCGGGCCGGCCGGCCGCCGGCGGTGACCTTGGTGTAGAACGCCCGGCGTTCGCGCGCCGCCACCTCGCGCGTGGCGGACCCCACCGGCAGCAGATACGGCGCGGACGGGTCGGCCCCGGGATCGGCCGGCACGATCTGGGCGCACGGCGGGGCGGCCAGGTAGGCGCATTCGCCCTGGAGCACTCCCGGCGGGTCGGCGCGGTGCTGGAGTCGAACCTGCGTGGCCTGCTGGGTCAGGTTCAGCTCGAGCTGATGGACCAGCTCGTAGCGGATGATCGTGTACGCCGCCGCGCACACCCCGAGCGCGACCAGGGCCACCGCGCCGGTGCAGGCGAGGGTGAGACGGGTGCGCAGCGGCCGACGCCTGCGCCACCGCGCGTGCGCCCTCACCCGCGGTCCGAGTCGCGGTCCAGCCGGTAGCCCACCCCGTGCACGGTGTGCACCAGGCGCGGTTCGCCGCCCGCGTCGAGCTTGCGGCGCAGGTAGCCGATGTACACCGCGAGCGAGTTGGAGTCGGGACCGAAGTCCGCGCCCCACACCCGGTCCATGATCACCTCGCGGGGCAACACCTGGCCCCGGTGCCGGAGCAGCAGTTCGAGCAGGGCGAACTCGGTTCGGGAGAACTCCAGCGGCCGGCCGCCCCGGTTGCCGGTGCGGGTGAGCGGGTCCACGGTCAGGTCGCCGTAGGTGTAGGCGCGCTCCTCGGCCGGTTCGGGGGCGGCCCGGCGCAGCAGCGCGCGCAGGCGGGCGGTCAACTCGTCCAGCGCGAACGGCTTGACCAGGTAGTCGTCCGCGCCCGCGTCCAGCCCGTCCACCCGGTCGCTGACCGAGTCGCGCGCGGTCAGCACCAGGATCGGGGTGCGGTCGCCGAGGGCGCGCAGGCGGCGGCACACCGCGAGGCCGTCCAGGACCGGCATCAGGATGTCGAGCACGATCGCGTCCGGTTGCCACCCGACCACCTCGCTCAGTGCCGCCGGGCCGTCGGCGGCGCCGCGTACGAGGTACCCCTCGATCGCGAGGCCGTCCTCGACGGCGGCGCGTACTTCCGGGTCGTCGTCCACGACCAGCACCCTCGGTCCGTTGCCCATGGGGCCAAGGCTCTCAAAAGGGACGCTTAGAACTCTCTTATCCCAGGCCGTGAGGCTTCGGTGTCATGCGCTCAGGACATGCGGAACACCTCGACGAAGGCACCGGCGACCGGCCGCTCTCGGTGCTGATCGGGGCCGGCGGCACCGGCGGCCACATCTACCCCGGGCTGGCGCTCGCGGACGCTTTGCGGCGCGCCGATCCGAGAGCGGTGATCTCGTTCGTGGGCACCGATCGCGGTCTGGAGACCCGATTGATCCCGGCGGCGGGCTACCGGCTGCACACCGTGGACATGATTCCCTTCGACGCGGCGCTGGGGCTGCGCCGCTACCTGCTGCCCGCGGCGCTGCTGCGCTCCGGGCTGCGCTGCCGGGAGATCCTGCGTGCCCAGGGCGCGCAGGTCGCCGTGGGGATGGGCGGCTATCCCAGCGCGCCGGCGATCGTCGGCGCACGGCTCGCGGGTCTGCCGAGCGTGGTGCACGAGTCCAACGCGGTACCGGGTCGGGCCAACCGGTTCGCGGCCCGGCTGACCCCGAACGTCGCGCTCGCCTTCGACCGCACCCGCGAGCACCTGCCCGCGGGCCTGGCCGCCGAGACGGTCGGCATGCCGTTGATCGGAGAGTTGGCCGGGCTGGACCGGCTCGCGCTGCGCCCCGAGGCGCGGGCCCGGCTCGGGGTGCCGCGCGGTGCCCGCCTGGTCCTGTTCAACGGTGGCAGCCTGGGCGCCGCACGACTGACCGAGGCCGCGGTCGCGCTGGCCGAGCGCTGGCGCGAGCGCGCCGACGTGCGACTGCTGATCAAGACCGGCCCGGCCGCGTTCGAGGCGGTCCGGGCCGCGGCGGCGGGCAGCCCGGTGGCCGAGGCGGTCGCCTACCTGGACCGGATGGACCTCGCGTACGCCGCCGCCGACCTGGTGGTCTGCCGAGCGGGCTCGGCCACCGTCGCGGAACTGGCCACGATCGGCGTGCCCGCCGTGCTCGTGCCCTACCCGTACGCGCCGCACGACCACCAGACGCACAACGCCCGCGTGTTGTGCGACGCCGGCGCCGGGTTGCTCGTGCCGGACGCCGCGTGCACCGGCGAGCACCTGGCCGCCGTACTCGAACCGCTGCTCGCCGACCCGTTGCGGTTGGCCGCGATGGCCCGCGCGAGCGGGTCGGAAACCCACGCGCACGCCGCCGACCGACTGGCCGCCGCGGTGCTGCGCACGATCGGCCGGCCCGCGGCGCCGGCCCCGCACCGCACCGACGAATCCCGGAGGATCGCATGACCACCAGCCTCGACCCGAACACCCCGACCCCGGCCCCGACCGACTGGACCGGCCGCACCGTGCTGGTCACCGGCGCCGAGGGCTTCATCGGCAGCACGCTCGTCGACCTGCTGGTCGAACGCGGGGCCCGGGTGCGCGCATTCGTGCACTACAAGCCGTACGCCGAACGCGGCCACCTCGCCGGCCACCTGGCCGACGGGCGGGTGGAGATGCTCGCGGGCGACGTCCGCGACGCGCATCGCGTGCTGGACGCCGTCGCGGGCTGCGACACGGTGTTCCACCTGGCCGCGCTGATCGGCATCCCGTACAGCTACCAGGCACCCGAGGCGTACGTGCAGACCAACGTGGTCGGCACGCAGAACGTCGCCGCGGCCTGTGTGCGGCAGGGCGCCCGGCTCGTGCACACCTCCACGAGCGAGGTGTACGGCACCGCGCTGGTCGCGCCGATCGCCGAGACCCACCCGCTCCAGCCGCAGTCGCCGTACTCCGCGTCGAAGATCGGCGCGGACATGATGGCGCTGTCCTACCGGCACGCGTTCGAGCTGCCGGTGTCGGTGGTGCGGCCGTTCAACACCTACGGTCCGCGTCAGTCGGCCCGCGCGGTGATCCCGACGATCCTGGCCCAACTGCACGCGGGCAGCCGCGAGGTGCGGCTCGGCTCGCTCACCCCGACCCGGGACTTCACCTACGCGAGCGACACCGCCGAGGGGTTCCTGGCGGTGGCGCTGGCCGACGCCACCCTGGGCGAGGTGATCAACCTGGGCACCGGCACCGAGGTCTCGATCGGTGAACTCGCCCGGGCGCTGATCCTCGCCTCCGGCCGGGACGCCGAGGTCGTGGTCGACCCCACGCGCCTGCGCCCGACCGGCAGCGAGGTCGAACGGCTGCTCTCGGACAACACCAAGGCCCGCGAACTCGCCGGCTGGAAGCCCCGCGTCGACCTGGCCGAGGGCCTGCGCCGCACCTCGGCCTGGATCCGCGACAACCCCCGGGCCTTCGCCCCGAACCGCTACCAGGTCTGATCCATCGGCGGCGGCCGGGTGCTCGGCGGCAGGTGGGAGGGGGCCGCGGCGGGCCGAAGCGGGGACGTTCTAGGGTCGGACGGGAGTGTCGGCGGCGAAGGAGACGTGGTGTACGACCCGAGCGAGCAGTCCACCTCCGGTGAAGTGGTCCGGGAGATCGATCCGGATCTCGATCATGCCTACGACGCCCGAGGGACGGTCGGGGTCGAGGGGTTCGCGCGGTTGATGGCGCGGTACCGGGCCGAGTCGGATCTGGCGGTGGACGGACTCATCGGCACCGCCGGGGTGCGCTACGACCCGGAGAGCGCCGAGGTGTTGGACGTGTGGGGCGCCGCCGCCGGCGGTGCGCCGCGACCGGTCCTGCTGTTCGTGCACGGCGGCTACTGGCGGGCACTGTCCCGCCTGGACTCGGCGTTCATGGCGCGGATGCTGGACGCGCAAGGGATCGCGACCGTCGTCGTCGACTACACGCTCGCCCCGGAGGCGACGCTGGAGGAGATCGTCCGCCAGGTGCGCGCCGCCGTCGCCTGGATCCACCACCACGGTGGCGAGTACGGCCTGGACCCGGCCCGGCTGGTCGTGGCGGGCAGCTCGGCGGGTGGGCACCTGGCCGCGACCACGCTGGTCGAGGGATGGCAGGCCGGGTACGACCTGCCCGCCGACGCGATCAAGGGCGCCGTGCTCTTCAGCGGCCTGTACGACCTGCGCCCGCTGTTGGCCACGGCGGCCAACGGTTGGCTGCACCTGGACGAGTCGCGCGCCGAGGCGCTCAGCCCCGCGCTGCTCCCGCTGCGTACCGATCTGCCGGTCACGGTGATCGCGGCCGAGGGCGAGGCGGCCGGCTTCCACACGCAGACCCGCGACTTCCGGGAGCGGATCACGCCCGGCGCCGAGCCCGTGGTGATTCCCGACCGCAACCACTTCGACGTGATCCTGGACCTCGCCGATCCCGAGTCCACGGTGTCCCGCGCACTGGTGGACGTCTTCCGCCGGGTGGACCCCCGCCGGGCCTGATCGCATGAACGCACCGAACCGAACGGCAAGCGCGTGACACCTCGCATCACGGTCGCCCAGACCCGGCGACTGCTACGGACCCGGCCCCACCCGGACGACGCGGCGGCGGCGTCCTTGGCCACGCTCACGCCCGCGCCCGCAGCCGCGTCCGCGGTCACGCCCACGGACACGCGCCGGTTCCGGTCCGGGTGCGCGGCCCGCTCGGCGAAGACCGTGTGGGCGACGGCGATGCCGTAGCGCGAGACCGTTGTTTTCGAAGGGAAACGTGATTTGCGCGACCCTTGATCGGACGTGTCGGTTGGCATCGATATCTTGCTCGCGTGTCGGAACACAGGGGGGACCGGGACGCAGGCGACGGCCGCGACCGGACGGATGGTCAGTCGGGTGACGCGTCGGGTGGGGCCGCCGCGAACGACCCGTTCGAGGGGTATGTCTTCGACGAGAATTTCGTCAAGGGCGCGACCCGGGTCGAGGGGTCCGCGCGAGCGCGGATGCTCGCTCGCAAGTGGGCGGAGGAGCCGCCGGAGCATGTGCCCTGGCGGGCCGACGGGCCCGAACGGCGCGGTGGGCGGCGCCCGCTCCGCACGATCCTGGTGCTCGCCGCGGTGCTCGCCGTGGTGGCCTTCGCCGCCGCCCCGGACCGGGTGTACGGCTGGTTCAGCGGATCCAACACGGCCACCGCGGACGACCCGATGGTGCAACCGCCGGTCACCGGCATCGCCACCTCCGTGCCGTCGACGGCGGCGGATCGGCGGAACGCGGACCCGAATCGGCCTACCAGGACGAACCCGTTCGCGGGCTCGCCGGCGGTGAACTACGCCGACAACGAGGCGGGGTTGACCCTGCCGGAGGTCAAGTCCGTACCGGGGTACTCGGCGGCCGAGGTCACCGAGGCGCTGGAGGTGACCCGTCGGCTGCTGATCGCGGGCAATCTGGACCGCGAGGTGCTCGCGGGCGGCCGACCGACCACCTTTCTCGGCCTGCTGGATCCGACTGACGGGGCCGCCGCGCGGATCGAGAACGCGGTGATCGCGAATCGATCGGACGGCGACAACGCGCGGTCGTGGTTGACCAGATTCGATCCCAAGGATGTCGAGCTGGTCGGCCGGGTGGTCAAGGTGAACGGCGTCATGACCTACGACACCGATCGCGAGGGCACCCTGACGGTGCACGCCGACTTCTCGTTCGTCTACCCGGTGGCCAAGGCGGGCAGCGGTTCGGGCGCGAGTGTCACCCGCTCGGTGGTCCGCCGGATGATGGAGACGAAGGTCTACCGGGCTCCGTATCAGGCCACCGTACGCGGCCGGGTCGCCTTGGGGAACGTCGACGCCGACATCGCGAACAGCTCGTGCACCCGCCTGGACGGCTTCGTGCGCCCGGAGTTCGAAGACGACCTCCGGGGTCCGAGCCACGCCCCGGCGACGATCGACCCGTACGACCGCAGCAAGCCGATCGACGCCGACACCGATCCGGGCGCGTGCCCCGCCGTGTCGCGGGTCTGAGGCGTTGCCCCGCCCCGGCCTCCGGGACCGCGGCCGGGCGAACGTCGTTCGGCAGTGCCCTGGCGAACGACCTTCGGCAGGGCCCTAGAACAGCCCTTCCTGTACCGACCCGTCCGGCGCCATCCCGGTGTCCAGCGGCTTGACCGTGACGCCCGAGGTGCGACCGCGATCCGGGGTGAGCCGCCAGCCGGTGAGCAGGCGCAGGTCCACGAACAGTGGGCCGGTGTCCGTGGTGACCAGCGCGTCGTGACCCGCGACGCAGGTGAACTCGCCGTGCAGCACCGCGTCCTGGCTGAGCGCGGCGACCTGGTCCCGGGTCGGCGGCGGCGGGTCGGTCAGGCCGTAGAACCTGGTCAGGTCCTGGATGTCGCACCCGGCCGGGGTCAGGGTGTCCGGCAGCAGCGGGGTCAACCGCGCGTGCGCCTCGGCGAGTTCGGCCGGCGGACCGGGGGTGCGGGTGCGCCACCAGGCCGCCGCCTTGGCCCGGTGCGGTATACGTTCGCGGACCGTGCCGGTGGCCGAGCACTTGCGCTCGGTGCTGCGGATCGGCACCAGCGGGCCGTGCGCGAGCCAGGTGAACATCGGCGCGCCCTGGTCGGCGAGCCGGGCCGCGCGGCGTTCGGTGGCGGTGAGGCCGACCTTGACCAGGCCGGGGCCGAACCACGCGAGGTAGAGCGAGAACGGGCGCGGGTCGTCCATCGCCTGGTCGCGCGCGAGCTTTCGACCCGGATCGGCGAGCGCGCACGCGTCGCACTGCGATCGGGCGGCCGTGGGCGGCAGCGGCGCGAGGGTGGGACACACGACGCGGCGACCGGTCTTGCGCCGGATGCCGACACACGTGCGCGGACCGGAGAGTCGCCAACCGGCGGTGGTCCCGGGGGCGAGCGGGTGCAGCGTCTGCTCGTCGGCCGGGTCGGTCAGCACCAGGTGTGGTCGACCCTCGTTCCAGCGGATTCCGGTCGCGAGCAGTCCGGGGCGCTGGTGGGGGACGGTCATGGGGCCACGATAGGTGAAGCGGGTCGGGCCGCGGGATCCCGCCCGCGGCACAACCGCCTCGCCGTGCCCGCGCCCCCTCGCCGGCGCCCACGCGTGCGCCCTTGCCGCGCCCGCGACTCCGCCGCGCCCGGAAGCCGTCGCGCCCCGGCCGCCCCGACCACCTCAGCCCGACAGCGCCGCCACGGCCGTCGCCTTCGCCCACCGATAGTCCGGTTTCCCGGCCGGCGTGCGCGGCACCTCGGCGACCGTGACCAGGTCGCGCGGGATCTTGTACCGGGCCAGCCGGCCGCGGGCGTGCTCGGCCAGGTCCTCCGTGGTCAGCGTGTGACCCGGGCGCAGCGACACGACCGCGGCCACCCGTTCGCCGAAGCGGGCGTCCGGGACGCCGACCACGACGGTGTCGTAGACCGCCGGATGCGCCTTGAGCACGCCCTCGACCTCCTCGGGGAAGACCTTCTCGCCGCCGGTGTTGATGCACACCGAGCCGCGTCCGAGCAGCGTCACGTCGCCGTCGTCCTCGACCCGGGCGAAGTCGCCGGGGATAACCCAGCGCACGCCGTCGGGGTCGACGTGGAAGGTGTCCGCGGTCTTGACCGGGTCCTTGTAGTAGCCGATCGGGATGTACCCGGTCCGGGCGATCCGGCCGCTCTCGCCCACGCCGACCGGGCGCAGGTCCTCGCCGAGTACCGCGGTCTGGGGCTTGAGCGGGAATCGGCCGCCCGGGGTCTGCGAACTGCCCGCGCCGAACTCCGAGGCGCCGAAGCTGTCGGCGATGTACAGGCCGGGGATCAGCCGGGTGAGCTGGGCCTTGACCGACGGGGACAGCAGCGCGCCGCCGGAGCCGATCACCTTGAGCGTCTCGACCTTGTGGCCGCCGCTCTCCAGCGCGTCCGCGATCGGGCGCGCCATCGCGTCGCCGACCAGCATCATCGTGACGCAGCCCTCGCGTTCGACGGCGCGCAGGATCTCGGCCGGGTCGTAGCGCAGGCCGGTCCACAACACCGCGGTGCCCGCGCTGAGCAGGGTGATCCAGGTGACCCACTGGCCGTTGCCGTGCATCAGGGGTGTGGTCAACATCTGCACGAGCGGAGCGCCCTGGGCCTTGTCGGCGAGCAGCTCGGGGTCGGTGATGGGCTCGCCACCGAAGTTGCCGCCGCCCATCGCCGAGCAGAAGATGTCGTGCGAGCGCCACTCGACACCCTTGGGGAAGCCGGTGGTGCCGCCGGTGTAGACCATGTACCGGTCGTCGGGAGAGCGCTGCTCGAAGTCGCGGGCACCGCTCTCGGCGGCGAGCGCCGCTTCGTAGTCCACGGTGTCGTCGAGCTTCTCGTCGAACTCGTCCGCGAGCACGAACACGTGCGCGAGCGCCGGCGCGTCCGCCCGCACCGCCGCGACATTGGGCAGATAGCCGCGCTCGACGACCAGTGCGGCCAGGTCCGCGTTGTCGACGATGTAGCGCAGTTCCTCCTCCACATAGCGGTAGTTGATGTTGATCGGCACCATCCGCGCCTTGAACGCACCGATCATCGCCTCCAACCACTCGGCCCGGTTGCGCGAGTAGATGCCGATGTGGTCGCCGACCGCCAGCCCTGCCGAGGCGAACGCGTGCGCGACACGGTTGGCCCGTTCGTCCAACTCGCGGTAGGTCAGCCTGACCTCGCCCGCGACCAGCGCGAGCCGGTCCGGACACGCGTCCACCACGACCTCGAACAGGTCCGCCAGGTTGAACACCCGCTGGGTCATTGTCAGTTCCCTTCCGCAACGATGCCGCGCAGACCGTCCGCGCCGAAGACCGGCTCCAGGAAGGCCCGGAAGTCCGGACCCCGACGCAGGTGGTGGCCGCCGTCCACGTTGATGTTCTGGCCGGTGATCCAGGTCGACTCGGGGCCGACCAGGAAGGCCGCGAGCGAGGCGATGTCGTCGGCCTGTCCGACCCGACCCAGCGGGGTGCAGGCCAGGTAGTCCTCCAGCACCGGGCCGCCCCGGGTGACCGCGTCGACCATCTCGGTGGCCACCAGGCCGGGCAGGATGCTGTTCACCCGGACGCCGCTCGCGCCCAGTTCGTCGGCCGCGAGCCGGACCAGGTGGTCGATGCCGGCCTTGCTCACGCCGTACGCGCCGAACCAGCGGTGCGTGGTCGAGGAGGCGATCGAGGAGATCGCCACGAACGAACCGCCGCCGGCCGCCGCCATCAACCGGGCGGTGTGCTTGAGCACGAGCATCGTGCCGGTCAGGTTCAGCTCGACCGTCTCGCGCCACTTGCCGGTGTCGATCGAAGTCAGCGGACCCATGGTGGAGTTGCCGCCCGCCGAGGCGACCACGGCGCGCAGCGACCCGAGTTCGGCCGCGGTCGCCACCGCCGCCTCGACCTGGCCCTCGTCGGTCACATCGGTCACCGCGTACGCGACCCGCACGCCGGCGGCCGCGTCCTTGTCCAGCTCGGCCACCGCGGCCCGCAGTCGATCCTCGCTGCGGCCCGCGATCAGTACGTGCGCGCCGTCGGCGGCGAACCGCCGCGCGCAGCCCAGCCCGATCCCGCTCCCACCTCCGGTCACCAGCGCCACCGTGTCCCGCAGTGGTAGGTCGGCACGTGTCACCGGGCATCTCCTTCGAACGTGGTGGGCACGTACGCCGCACCGTCGGCCGGCCACAGTGGTGCCGGTACCTCGAACCCGATCGGCTCGCCCCAGCCGTTGCGATAGGCCACCTCGTCGGGGGAAGTCCTGGGCGCGACACCCCACTTGCCGGTGGGATAGCCGAACGACACGCAGCAGGCCATGTGCCAGCCCTGGTCGGCCGGCACCCCGAGCACCTCCAGCACCGCGTCCCGGTGCGTGATCCCGAGCACCGCGGTCAGCGCGCTGCCCACGCCCTCGGCGCGCGCGGCCAGCATCGCGCTCCACACCGCCGGGAAGATCGAGCCGCCGGTGGGGTCCTGTCGGACGAAGCCGAACATGAACAGCGGGATCCGCTCGAAGTTGTCCGCGAGCCACTGCGACGAACGCCGCGTGCGGACGAAGGACCGGCTCTCCGCGCTGTCCGGATCCGCCTCGGCGGCGGCCACGCGCGGTGCGTAGATCGTCTTCCACAGGGAGTCCATCGCCTCCCGGTACAGCGGCCCGATCCGGCCCTTGACGCCCGGGTCGTCCACCAGCAGGAAACGCCAGTTCTGGGCGTTTCCACCGCTGGGCGCGCGTACCGCCGCGTCCAGCAGGCGGGCCTGCACCTCGTGCGGAATCGGATCCGGTGCGACCCTGCGCATCGCGCGCGTGGTGTACAGCGCTTCGTGAAGTTCCATGCGGTCCCCTGCCTGATACCTGAACTGATACCTGTTGCCCGTACTGGTGGTGATGCGGCGTCAGACGACCGCGCCGGCCTCGCGCAGGCGCTCGACGTCGGCCGCGGCGACACCCCATGCGGCCAGCGCGGCGTCGGTGTCGCCGCCCGTCGCGGCCGGGCCCGGGTGCACCGGCCGGGCCGGCTCGGCGGCGGGGGTGCGGGAGAAGCGCGGCGCGGGCGCCGGCTCGGGCAGGCCGTCGGCGTGCAGGAAGGTGCCGCGCTCGACGTGGTGGCGATGCGCGGGAGCCTCGGCGGGGGAGAGCACCGGGGCGAAGCAGGTCTCGGTGCCCTCCAGCAGCGTGCACCACGCGTCCCGGGTGCGGCCCGCGAACACCTCGGCGAGGCGGGCCTTCATCGCCGGCCAGTGCGCCGGGTCGTGCTGTGTGGCGAAGTCGGCGAACACCGGGTCCTCGGCCAGGCCGAGTCGGTGGATCAGCTCGGCCCAGAACCTGGGTTCGATCGCGCCGACCGCGACGTACCGTCCGTCCCGCGTCTCGTACACGTCGTAGAACGGTGCGCCGCCGTCGAGCATGTTGGTCCCGCGCGGGCCGAGCATCCCGGCGGCGCCCATGGTGAACCAGGTCGCGCCCAGCGTCGCGGCGCCGTCGATCATCGCGGCGTCCACCACCTGGCCCCGCCCCGAACGGCCCGCCTCCAGCAGCGCGGCGACCAGGCCGAAGGCGAGCAGCAGGCCACCGCCGCCGAAGTCGCCGATCAGGTTGAGCGGAATGCTCGGCGGCTGCCCGGCCCGGCCGATCGGCTCCAGCATCCCGGCCAGCGCGATGTAGTCGATGTCGTGTCCGGCGGCCGGGGCCAGCGGCCCGGTCTGTCCCCAGCCGGTGAGCCGGCCGTACACCAGCCGCGGGTTGCGCTCGGCGACCACGTCCGGGCCCAGGCCCAGGCGTTCCATCACGCCGGGCCGAAACGGCTCGATCAGCGCGTCGGCGTCGGCGAGCAGCCGCAGCGCGAACCCGACCCCGTCCGGGTGCTTGAGGTCGATCGCGATCGAGTGCTTGCCGCGGTTCATCGGATTGCGCGGCGGCTTCGCGTAGCCCTTGCGGGCCTCGTCCGCGCGATCCACGCGCAGCACCTCGGCGCCCAGATCGGCGAGCAGCATCCCGCAGAAGGGACCCGGCCCCAGGCCGACGAACTCCACCACCCGGATGCCCGCGAGCGGTCCTTGTCTGGCTGTCACGGCAGCTCCAGCGTTCGTCGGGGCCAATGGCGTGCGGTCGAGGCAAATACTGAAACACGTTCTCACTAGATCTGACGAGACGTCAGACTAGACTTCCGTCTCATCCGTAGGCAAGATCACCGCGGAACGAGTCGGCGCACCGCCCGCGGTCGCGTCGCCCCGAGCACCCGGCCCGGTACCAAGCCCGCGGTACCAACCCCCGAAGCACGACCCCAGAGGACAGGCTCTCCCGTGGCCGAACCCCGCACCAGCTCGACGATCACTCTCACCAGGTCGCTCACCCGCGACCAACAGGCCCGGCGCGAGCGGTTGGTGCGCGCCGCGTGCGACCTCGCGCTGGAGGGGGGCTATGCGGCCGTGACGATGCACGACGTCGCGGATCGCGCGGGGGTGGCCAGGGCCACCGTGTACCGCTACTTCACCTCGAAGAACCACCTGCTGAGCGAGGTGTCCGCGCTGTGGATCGGCGAACTCGCCGACGAACTCGCCGACCGACCGCTGCCTGCGGACCCGGCCGGCCGGCTGGCCGCGCTGCTGTGCCGGATCGTCGAGGTGAGCGCGGAGAACCGGCTGCTGACCGAGGCCGTGGTGCGGGCCGCGACCGCCCCGGATCCGTCCGCCGGTCAATCGCAGGAGACCTTCCACCAGAGCATCCACCGG
The DNA here is from genome assembly GCF_055558835.1 of Embleya sp. NPDC025285. NCBI lineage: Bacteria > Bacillati > Actinomycetota > Actinomycetes > Kitasatosporales > Streptomycetaceae > Embleya > Embleya sp. NPDC025285. The sequence goes on along the minus strand of NZ_JBVHLU010000002.1, from coordinate 199,247 downwards.
ATCACCGGCCTGGCGTTCGGTGAGCCGGCCGACCCCGAGGACGGCGCCGCGGGGGACCGGCGGCGCGACATCGAGGTGGTGCTCGGCCACGTGCTGCTCTCCGGTCTGGTCAGCCTCACCGCCCGCGGCCGCGCGCTCGACGAGGTGCAGGACCTGATGCGTACCGCCGTCCGACTCTTCGTTCCGCTCGACACGTGATCACCACGGAGGCTTGCCATGACGGCTCCCACGATCCGCGACATCCACCTGCTCGACCGGGACTGGTACGCCGGTGACCCGTTCGCCGACTACGCGTGGCTGCGCGAACACGCGCCGGTGTACTACAGCGAGCGCGCCGGCGTCTGGGGCCTGAGTCGGCACGCCGACCTGGCCTGGGCCGAGCGCAACCCCGAGCTGTTCTCCTCGGCCAAGGGCTCGCGCCCGATCGGCTACCCGCAGCCGTCGATGATCGACTCCGACGACCCGACCCACTACCGCCGCCGCAAGTTGGTCTCCAAGGGCTTCACCCCCCGGCAGATCGCCGCGATGGAGGAGCACGTCCGCGACATCGTGACCTCGCTGATCGACGCGATGATCGCGGCCGGCCCCGGCGCCGACCTGGTCCGGCAGTTCTCCGCGCCACTGCCGATGACACTGATCGGCGAACTGCTCGGGGTCGGCGCCGAGCACCGCGACCAGCTCCAGCACTGGGCCGACGTGATGGTGATGCTCTCCGACGGCGGCGAGCTCAGCCACAAGGCGGGCGAGGCGTTCACCGAATACGTCGCCTACACCACGCAGGTGATCGAGGACCGCCGCAAGACCCCCTCCGACGACCTGATCGGGATCCTGGTCGGCGCCGAGATCGACGGCGAGAAGTTGTCCTTCGACGAGCTGATCGGCGAGTCCCTGCTGCTGCTCGTGGGCGGCAACGAGACCACCCGCAACGTGATCTCCGGCGGCATCGCCGCACTGCTGGCCAACCCCGACCAGCTCGCCCGGCTGCGCGAGGACCCCACGCTGATCCCGTCCGCGGTCGAGGAATCGCTGCGCTGGGTGTCTCCCGTGGTCAACATGGCCCGGCACACGACACGTGACGTGGAACTGCACGGCACGGTGATCCCGGCCGATTCGATCGTGATGATGCTGTACGGGGCCGCCAACCGGGACGCCGAGGTGTTCACCGATCCCGAGCGCTTCGACGCCTTCCGCACGCCGAACCAGCACATCGCGTTCGGCACCGGCCCGCACTTCTGCCTCGGCTCCTCGCTGGCCCGCCTGGAGATCCGGGTCGCCTTCGAGGAACTGCTGCGCCGGCTGCCCGACCTGCGGTTGGCCCCGAACGCCGACCTCGCGCACGGCCCGTCCTCCTTCATCCGCGGTCTGATCGCGCTGCCCGTCGAGTTCTGAGCCGACCGCCGGTCCGGGCCCGGACCCGAGGGAAGCACCTCGGATCCGGCCCGGACCGGCCGTCCGGGACCCCCCAAATGCGGACAGCCGCGTATTCTCTGGCCAACTGCCGGCCGACGAGGGGGATGTCCTGTGAAACCGCTGGAGCCCGAGGATCCGCGGCGGATCGGCGGCTACCGGGTGCTCCGCGTGCTGGGGGCGGGCGGCATGGGTCGGGTCTACCTCGGCCGCAATCGGGGTGGGCGGATCGTCGCGATCAAGGTGGTTCGTGCCGAATGGGCCGACGACCCCGGATTCCGCGAGCGTTTCCGCCGCGAGGTGGACGCGGCGCGGCGGGTAGGCGGCGCGTGGACCGCGCCGGTGCTGGACGCCGACACCGAGGCCGGGACGCCGTGGGTGGTCACCGGCTACGTGGCCGGACCCAGCGTGTACGAGGCGGTCGCCGGGCGCGGGCCGCTGCCCGAGGAGACCGTGCGCACCCTCGGTTCGGGCCTGGCCGAGGCGCTCGTCGCGGTGCACGGGGCGGGCCTGGTGCACCGGGACATCAAGCCGTCGAACGTGTTGTTGTCCCTGGACGGGCCGCGCGTGATCGACTTCGGCATCTCGCGCGCGATGGACGCGTCGGTGCTCACCCGCACCGGGCACACCGTCGGGTCGCCGGGCTTCATGTCGCCCGAGCAGGTCGACGGGCGCGACATCGGGCCGCCCAGCGACGTGTTCTCGCTCGGCTCGGTGCTGGTGTTCGCCGCGACCGGCGCGGGACCGTTCGGCGAGGGCAGCGGTCAGGCCCTGATGTACCGGATCGTCGCGCAGGAGCCGCGCCTGGACGAGGTGCCGGCCGCGCTGCGGGAGATCGTCGCCGCGTGCATGACCAAGCACGCCGCGTCCCGGCCGACCCCGGCGGAACTGCTCGCGGCGCTCGCGCCGGACGGTACGCGCGACCTGGTGGCCGGCAACTGGCTGCCGCCGGACCTGACCACCGCGCTGTCCCGGCGAGCGATCGAACTGCTCGAACTCGACGAGGACGGCGCGCCGGACGCGGGCACGTTCGTGGCCACCGGGAGCGGGGCGCCCACGGGGGACGACCGCCCAACGGAGACGGCGGCCTCGGCGACGTACGCCGGGACGTACGCGGGGTCGGACGCCGCGTCCACGAAGCCCGCGCAGACCTCGCCCGCGCATTCGCCGCCCTCGAACCTCACATTCCCGGGCTCGGCGGCCGCGGATTCGCCGCCTTCGGGACCTGCACCCGAGACCTACATGCTGCGAGCGGCTCCGCAGCCCGCCGCACCGCGTCCTTGGTGGCGTCGGCCGTGGCTGATCACGCTCGCGGCAGTGCTGATCGCGGGCGTCGTGGCGGCGGTACTGCTGCGGCCGTGGACCGGGGACGAGGACGACCCGTCCACCGCCCGGGAAGGTGCCGGCGGGCCCGGCACATCGACCTCGCCGCCGACCGGCTCGGGCACGTTGCCGAGCGTCTACGAGGGCACCTGGTCCGGGACGATGACATCGCAGCTCGGCAGTGTGTCCACGGTCACCCTCACGCTGACGGGCGGGAAGGTGGGCGACAAGAAGGTGGGTGTCAGCAAGCTCACCGCGACCGGCCTGTTCGGCGAGCAGGCCGACTGCGAGTCCGACCTGGAACTGCTCTCGGTCGGCGCGGACACCGGTGTCGAACTGACCAGTCACCTGACCCGCAACCAGGGCTGCGCGGACGGCCGGGTGATCCTCAAGGAACAGAGCCCGACCACGCTCTCCTATGTCGCGCCGGCCAGTGTGGGGACCAGCGAGTCGCGAGGCACGCTGACCCGCAAGGCGGGATGAGCGCCCGAGCGGCCGGGAACCATCGCGCTCGGCCCATACGTCAAACTGAACACCTGTCGAATGCGGAACGGCCTGTCGGGTCGGTAAGGCCCGATCGAGTGGGGAATGGCGAGTTCGGACATGCGGCACAGCCCTGAGCACGCGGACGACGACGACCACGACGTCGAGCGGCTCGACGAGCGTTTTCGTGAACTCGTCGTCCGGATCGCCCCGCAGGTCCCGCTGCCGCCGGTCGCGGGCATCCACAAGGCGGTCCGCCGTCGGCGCCTGCGCAACCGGGTCCTGATCGGCGCCGCCTCGCTCGCGGTGCTGGCGGGCGGGGTGACGCTGGTGAGTACCGGGTCCGACGACTCCCGACCCCGGAGCCGGCAGGCCGCCGCGTCGCTGCCGGTGGCGAGCCCGGTGACCACGACACAGACGGAACTGAGCGACACCTTCTATCCGACCGCGCAGGAGTTCCCGGTGGTGGCCGGGGCGTACGAGAACTGGCGCGTGGTGGAGACCCGGCAGGCGATGGCCGACGAACTGGGCCCGTGCACCACCAAGACCATCTCCGCACTGGGCGCGGTGCAGACCCGGGAGCGGCTGTACCTGCACGACGGGCAGGGCGGCGGCCTGGTCGTCCTGGTCCGCTACCCGGACGAGCGCACCGCCGAGGTGGCGGCGAGCGACCTCACCGGCGGCCTGGGCGGCGCGTGTCCGACCAACCAGCCCAACCCGGCGGCGGACGGCGCGCCCAGCATCAAGGCGCTGGACCGGGACGGCAGCGTGTGGCGCACCCAGGGCCTGGTGAACAGCCAGGACCAGTACGTGGACTGGGGCATCGTGCGCAGCGGTCCGGTGGTGGCGGTGGTCCACGTGACCGTCATCGACCCGGACCGGGTCCCGCCCACGGACGCGTTCCTCCGATTGGTCGACAGCCTCCGGAATCGACTGGGAAAGAACGGATCCGGACCCTGATGTTCCGAATTCACGGCTTTCGCTCTCTCCCGTTCGCCGGTCATAACCGGGCGGGTCGGGAATGCTGCGAACGGGTGAGCGACGGTGCAATCCGCCACCTGGCAATTCGCCATGCGACGACGGTGGATTTCATACGGATGGGTGTGGCCGGATTTCACGCACGGCCGAGGTCGGGCGCTAAGCTATGCGCGCGCCCTCGAAGTCGGTCAACCCGCAGAGGTGTCGACCCTGCACGGAACCATCCGACCGGCGGCTTTCCTATTTCCATCGGCCCTATTCGGAGGCAAGTCATGGCGGAGTTCGATCCGCTGGGACGTGCGTGGCGCAAGAGCAGCGCGAGCGCAACGAGCAACTGCGTCGAGGCAAGGTTGGCCGACGAGGTCCAGGTCAGGGACTCGAAGGCGCCCGCGTCTCGCCTGGCCTTCGGGGCCCGGTCCTGGGGGACCTTCCTCGCCGAGGCCGGCCGCTCGTCGGTCTGAACTCCGAACGCCGCAGGCCGACCGGGTTCGGCCCATCGCATTCGGTAGGTCGGGCCCGGACATGCGAGGCGGCCTGCCTTACGGCAGGCCGCGAATGACATGGGCACAGGGCCCGGTGGGTTGGTATCCGTTACGCGATGAGAGTGAGCAGACCGGCGGCCCGGAGCGTGTAATAGAGCGCTCCTGCTGTCACCGCGGCCACGGCTACCAGCAGAAAGATCACGCGAAGCATCCTCTCGAAGTCGTCCTGCACGAGTTCACCCCCTTTCCCTAATCAGGCGTCCTTTCGTGGCGACGGTGGGTACCGTGCAGGGGCGGGGTGGACGGCGATTATGCCCTCATCTGTGATTGTGCATGGGGATGTCCGCTTCCGCCAGAGTGAGGCGATCCTGCTATGCGAGGGACGATGCAAAAAAGAACGAGTTGCCCCGAAAAGTCATGAAATCCGACTTCGGAACAACTCGTTCGAAGCTCCGCGGTGGCCGCCGCGAAACCGTGCTGCTCATCGACATCGAGCAACGGATACCTCTTGTCATTATGCGCAGGAACGCGCAATCAGCCAAGTGGCTCTTGGGATGTATTCAACTCGCATCCTGGCAGCGCGCGTGCAGGCAGCCGGCCTGCTGCCACTACGCCGTCCGCACATGGTCTACTCGCCGCCGGTGGGCGGGTGTCCCGCGGCGGGGGCGAAGCGTTCGAGGGCGGTGTCCAGCAGGGCCGGCGCCAGGTCGCGCGAGGCCAGTTGCTCGATGCCCCAGAACGTTTCCAGATAGGACAGCGGCGAGACGGCCGGCGGATCCTCCTGGTTGCCCTCGCGGATGATCATGTCGCCCGAGGGGTTCTCGATGAACAGCACCGCCTCGTCCTCGATGTCCGGGAACTCCAGGAGCTGGTAGGCGATCCGGGCCCGCGAGTACAGGCCGGCGGAGAACGGGATCACCCGCAGGGTGATGTTCGGCCACTCCCCGAAGTCGCGCATCCGCCGGATCTGGTTGCGCATCACCGCCGCGTTGCCCACGGTGCGGTGCATCACGCTCTCGTCCACGATGAAGTGCATGGCCGGGCCGTCCGGTCGGATCAGCCGCTCCTGCCGCTCCATCCGCAGTGCGACCAGGTCGTCCAGGCCGGGGGTGTCCGGCGGGGACATGATCCGCAGCACCTCGCGCGCGTATTCCTCGGTCTGTAACAGGCCGGGGACCAGGAGCGGTTCGAAGTTGCGGATGACGGTGGCCGAGGACTCGTAGCCGAGCAGCACCTTGAACTCGTTGGTGATGTGGTTGCGGTACTGGTACCACCAACTGCGCTGCTTCGAGGCCCTGGCCATGTCGATGTACTCGGCGACCCGGGCGGGCTCGACCACGCCGTAGTGCTGGAGCAGCGCCTTCAGGTCGGTGGTCGAGATGTTCACCTGGCCGGTCTCGATCCGGATCAGCTTCGAGAGCGACCAATCCATTTCCAGCGCCACGTCCCGCTGGATGTACCCGCACGCCTCGCGTGTCTGGCGAAGAAACGCTCGGAGCCTGCGCCCCTGGAACATCGGGTCCCGTGTCGGCATCGGCCGCCCCCCAAGGCTGTCGGCAGCGATCTCGCATCTAGCGAGGGCGCAAAACGGGTGGTGCACAAACGCCACCCGGAGAACAGCATCGCGTCGAATCGGCCGACCCGACAAGCCCCCTCGCTGATGTCCGACCGGCAGATCCGACGCCCCGTCAGGTGGCGGAGCGTCGGATCCGGACGCGCGGGGTCGATCGGTGTCCCTCGGGGTGCTCAGGTGTTCAGGACGTAGGATTCCGCGCCGTCCGGGCCGACCGAGTTGGCGCCCTGGAGGGTCACCCGCTGCATCGAACGGCGCATGCCCGGCGGCACGTCCGTGGGTACCAGATGCACCGTTGCCCGGTTGTCCCAGAACGCGATGCTGCCCGGCTGCCAGCGGAAGCGCACGCTGAACGCGGCGTCGGCGATGTGCGCGTAGAGCATCTCCAGGATGTGCGCGCCCTCCTGCCGGGTCAGTTCCAGGATGTGGCTGGTGAAGTTCGGGTTGACGAACAGCACCTTCTCGCCGGTCTCCGGGTGCACGCGCACCACCGGGTGCACCGCGCGCAGCCCGTCGCCGAGGAAGCGCTTGGCGAGTGCGCCCGGCAGTTCGCCGCGCTTGATCGGCAGCGTGTTGTGGTGCACCGCGTGCAGTCCGTCGATCAAGTCCTTGAGCGGGTCGGACAGTTGCTCGTAGGCCAGGGCCAGGTTGGCCCACTGGGTGTCGCCGCCGTACGGCGGCACGATCACCCCACGCAGGATCGAGGCGGTCGGCGGGTTGGGGATGAAGGTCACGTCGGTGTGCCAGCGGCTCTCCACGAAGCCGCCCCCGGCGTCCTTGCCCAGTTGCTCGTTGTCGAGCAGCAGGATCTCCGGGTGTTCGGGGAAGGCGGCAGGCAACGTCGGGTGTCCCGGGGCGAGTTCGCCGAAGCGCAGGCCGAACGCCTTGTGCTGTTCCTGGGTTATGTGCTGGTCGCGGAAGAACACCACCTTCCACTTCAACCAGATGGCGCGGATCTCGGCGACCGCCTCGTCGGTGAGCGGCTCGGTCAGGTCGACGCCGAAGATCTCGGCGCCGATGTTCCCGGCCAGCGGCCGGACTTCCAGGCCGAGCGCGGCGGCCGCGGCGGGGGTGGGGTCCTCGTAGGTGGGCTGTTCGATGGTGCTCGTCATGGTCGAACCTCCGGATCGGCGCGAGGCCCCGGGTCGGCCGGGACCTCTGTGGATCGTTCGAGCGCTGCCTCGGTCCGGGCGGAGACCGGGGCCAGCAACAGGGCGACGGCGGTGTCGGTCAGGCCCGCCAGGAAGACCTCCCGGTCGGTGAGGGTGCGCCCGCCGGGGTGGTGCAGCGCCATCTCGCGGTCGGCGAGGGCGTGGGTGAGATAGGACGACACCAGCACCCAGCGTTCGATCCGCAGGCGCGCGGGGAACTCGGCGAGCAGGCCGAGCATGCGCTCGCGCACGGTGTAGACGCCGCGCGTCCACTCCTCCCGGGCCAGGTCGTGCACCGCGGTGCCCTGGAGGAAGGCGGCGTGGATGCTGAATCGCAGGTACCAACTCGGTTTCCCCACCTGGCCGAGGGTGTCGGCGAGCGGGTACAGGAACGCCTCGACCAGACCCCGGGCTTCGTGCCCGTGCCCGGCCCGGTCGAGTTCTTCGAGCATCGCCAGGCGCCGCGCGTTCACCGGCTCCATCCGGTGCCGGAAGACCGCGTCCACCAGGGCCTCCTTCGACCCGAAGTGGTAGCGCGCGGCGGCGGTGTTGCGTTGCCCGGCCTGGGCGCCGATCTCGCGCAGCGAGACCCCGTTGATGCCGCGCTCGGCGAACAGCCGTTCCGCGGCCTCGATCATCAAAAGGCGTGCGCCGGCACCGCGGTCCGACGCCGAAGCGCCGTGCGTCCCTGTCATGGATCGCACGTTAAACCGCTTGGGTTAATAACTCAAGTGGGTTAATCGAGGAGGGGTCTACTCCGGTGTACCGGGTCCGGCCGCGTCACGAGTGCATCAGGCAGTACAACTGGTGCCCGGCGTGGTGCAGTTCGCGGGCGAACTTGGTCCAGTCGTGCAGCATCCGGTACAGCAGATAGGCGTCGCGCGGCACCCGCCGGTCCGGGAACGTCGACCAGATGAAGGCCGCCGCGCCCAGTTCCTCCTCGGTCGCGTTGCGCAGTACGTCCATCAGCATCGGCGGCAGCTGCATCACCGCGTGCGCGGGATGCAGCACGACCAGCTCCAGCGGTGGCGTCGCGTCCTGTGGGGTGTCCCCCAGCAGCGACAGCACCATCGCGCTGACCGTCTCCGGCTTCACGAACGACACATAGGAATTGCTGGGACGTTCCACCGTGTCGGTCGGATCGATCAGCGGAGGCACCCGCGCCGCGGTCGCGCGATCGGGTGCGCCGAAGTACTCATATGTCACGCCCACGTGTGCACCTCCCGACCGAGGTCGGCTCCGTGACACGTGCGCACACCCGTGGCGCCCGACGCCATCGCTCCCTGCTCGCTTGTCTCGGTCTGGTCGGTGATCGAGGGGACTCGTTGAAGATCGTCGCAGGTCATCCGGGCATTCCGTACCGCGGTTGAGTAACAGGTGTGCACCACTCGGAACCGGTCCCGCCCCGGCATGCGTCAGGACTCCCGGCCAGGCGGCCCGCCCGAGAAAGTCTGCCCGAGCGACAGGTCGTTCAATGCCTTGACGAATACCGCCGTTCGTACCGAACCGGCCGAACGCGCGGTGATCTTCACCACGTTCGTCTCGACCACCTCGGCTCGCACGTCGGCCAGCACCGTGCTCCACGGCACCCCCTGCGCGGTTTTGCCGCCGCCGGTGAACACCGTGCGCAGTCGATCGGCCTCGGCCCGGGCGGCCGGCTCCGAACCGGTGGCCACACACATCACGTCGGTGCCCGGGACGCCCGCCTTGCCGCTCACCCCGACCGCGATCCTGGGCCCGTTCGCCCGCTCGCCACCGGCGACGCGATCGGTGATCACCGCGGCCAGCGGCTTGCCCAGGCAGTTCGCCAGCGCGCGCACGACGGGATCGGCGCCCAGCATCGTGCCGCCCCGGCCGAGGTCGGCGCCGCGCCCGGTGGAGCCGTAGCCGATCTGCTTGTCGGTGACCCGAATCACGTTGAAGTGGTTGATGCCCAGCGGAAGTTTCTGCGCCAGCGTGTCGTCCAGGCTCAATTCGTTGTCGGGACGCAGCCGCTGCACACTCGGCTCGGCCGGCTCCGGCTTGCCACCCAGTTCCCGGAGCTTGCCGAGCACGGTGCCCTTGTCGAAGCCGCCGACGAACACCCCACCCTGGTACGGCGGTCGGCCGGCGGACCAGGCCTCGTGCGCCTTGGTCGGGTCGAAGCCCAGGGCCGGCGCCACCTGATCGCGCATCGCGGCCAGGTCGGGGTAGCCCGTGCCGATCAGCGGTCCGTAGGGTCCGGCGAAGTCACCACCGCCGTTGGCCTTGCTGATCGCGGCCGTGTCGCCGTACTCGAACCAGCCCCGGGTGGATTCGTCGTCGCGCACCCGATCCAGCGCGCCGCGCAGCCCGGTCCTGCCGTCGTCGTCCGAGTCCCCGCCGCCGCACGCGGCCGTCCCGGCCAGCGTCAACAGCGTCGCCAGCACCGGTCCGAGACCGCCGGCTATCCGGTGGTGTCGCCCGGACCGCCCACCCCGACGTGTTCTCGCCGCCACGCGCGCACCCCGATCTTCGTGCTGCACCCCGCCGGACATGCCTCACCCGTGGGCACGGGTCCGGGTCGCCCGATCATACTGCTCCCCGCCCCCGGTTTCGGTTGGCGGATCCCCGGGAACCAACGCGAATCCGCGCACACCCTCCCCGGCGCCCATGTGGTTGGTCCACCCGTCGGGCGAGCCGCGGGCGACGGATGTGCCCGGTTTGTTTGAGAGCATGACCGGGTGAGCTCTGTCAACGAGAACCCCGCACCCGCCTCCGCCGCCCTGTTCGCGCGTGCGAGGGCCGTCACCCCCGGCGGGGTCAACTCGCCGGTGCGCGCCTTCCGCGCGGTCGGCGGCACGCCGCGCTTCATGGTCTCGGGCCGAGGCCCCTACCTGACCGACGCGGACGGCCGTGAATACGTGGACCTGGTGTGCTCCTGGGGCCCGATGATCCTCGGCCACGCGCACCCCGCCGTACAGGAGGCCGTCCGCGAGGCGGTCGCGCGCGGCACCTCCTTCGGCACACCCGGCGCCGGCGAGGTGGAACTCGCCGAGGAGATCGTCTCCCGGGTCGCCCCGGTCGAACAGGTCCGCCTGGTCAGCTCCGGCACCGAGGCCACCATGTCCGCGATCCGGCTCGCGCGCGGCTTCACCGGCCGGGCCAAGGTGGTGAAGTTCGCCGGGTGTTACCACGGTCACGTGGACGCGCTGCTGGCCGCCGCCGGCTCCGGCCTGGCCACCTTCGCGCTGCCGGACACGCCCGGGGTCACCGGGGCCTCGGCCGCCGACACGATCGTGTTGCCGTACAACGACCTGTCCGCCGTCGAGTCGGCGTTCGCCGTCCACGGCGACGACATCGCGTGCGTGATCACCGAGGCCGCGCCGGGCAACATGGGTGTGGTCACCCCGCGTCCGGGCTTCAACGCGGGCGTCAAGGCCCTGTGCGAGCGGCACGGCGCGCTGTTCGTCTCGGACGAGGTGATGACCGGCTTCCGGGTGTCCAAGGCGGGTTGGTTCGGCATCGAGGGCGTGGTCCCCGACCTGCTCACCTTCGGCAAGGTGATGGGCGGCGGCTTCCCGGCCGCCGCGTTCGGCGGGCGCTCCGACGTGATGTCGCACCTGGCGCCGCTCGGCCCGGTCTACCAGGCCGGCACGCTGTCCGGGAACCCGGTGGCCACCGCGGCGGGCGTCACCACTCTGCGGTACTGCACCGACGCGGTGTACAAGCACCTGGACGCGGTCTCCCTCGCGCTGCGCACCGAGGTGTCGGCCGCCCTGGCCAAGGAGGGCGTCGCGCACACGGTGTCCACGGCCGGGAACATGTTCTCGGTCTTCTTCACCGATCGCCCGGTGCACGACTACGACCAGGCCCGCACGCAGGAGGCGTTCCGCTTCTCCGCGTTCTTCCACGCGATGCTGGACGCCGGCGTGTACCTGCCGCCGAGCGCGTTCGAGGCGTGGTTCCTGTCCGCGGCCCACGACGACGCGGCCGTGAACCGTATCCTCGACGCGCTGCCGGCCGCAGCCCGCGCCGCAGCGAGTGCCCAGGAGAACTGACGATGGCTCAGAAGCCGCAGACCAACCGCGACGTGACGATCGTCCACCTCATGCGCCACGGCGAGGTGCACAATCCGCACGGCATCCTGTACGGCCGCCTGCCCGACTACCACCTGTCGGAGCTGGGCAACAAGATGGCCGAGCGGGTCGCCGACCACCTCGCCGAGCGCGACATCACGCACGTGGTGTCCTCGCCGCTGGAGCGTGCCCAGGAGACCGCCGCGCCGATCGCCGGTCGACACAATCTGGAGATCGCCACCGACGATCGACTGATCGAGGCGGAGAACATCTTCCAGGGCAAGACCTTCGGAGTGGGCGACGGTTCCCTGAAGAACCCGACGCACTGGAAGCACCTCACCAACCCGTTCAAGCCGTCGTGGGGCGAGCCGTACATCGAGCAGGTGGTGCGGATGATGGGCGCGCTCGGCGCCGCCCGGGACGCCGCGCGTGGGCACGAGGCGGTGTGCGTGAGCCACCAGTTGCCGATCTGGGTGACCCGCTCCTTCGTCGAGCGGCGGAGGTTGTGGCACGACCCGCGCAACCGGCAGTGCTCGCTCGCGTCGCTCACCACGTTCACCTACGAGGGGGACAAGATCGTCTCCGTCGGCTACAGCGAACCGGCTCGGGATCTGCTGCCGGCGAAGCTCGCGGGCAAGACGCAGAACAAGAGCTTCGGGGCGTGACACGAAGCCGCGACTTCGGGGGATGACACGAAGGCGCGGTTTCGGGGCGTGACGAAGAACCGCGGATTCGGGGCATAGTGCCCTATTTATTTAGGACGAATCGGGATGAACTGAAGCAGTGTCAGCGGCACGACGGACCCCGCGTGGAGCGGGCGCGGAGGCATGCGAAACTTTTCACATGCTCACACGCCGCCTGCCTCGTCGTGCCGCGCTGCTCACCGCCGCGGCCCTGCTCGCACTCACCGGCTGCGGCGGGATGAGTGCCGGCGGCAAGAGCAGCGGCGACGGCAAGGGCTATGTCGACAGCGACAACAGCGGCATCGTGCGGGCCAAGGCGGGCGACCGTACCGCGGCTCCGAAGGTCTCCGGCAAGACGCTGGAGGGCAAGGACATCAGCCTCGCCGAGTTCAAGGGCAAGGTCGTGGTGCTGAACGTGTGGGGCTCGTGGTGCCCACCGTGCCGGGCCGAGGCGGCCGACTTCCAGCAGGCCCACACCGAGACCGCGGACAAGGGTGTGCAGTTCCTGGGGATCAACACCCGCGACGCCACCCAGGACAACGCGATCGCGTTCACCAACAGCAAGGGCATCACCTACCCGAGCCTGTGGGACCCGGACGCGCGCGAGATCCTCAAGTTCACCGGCAACCTGAACCCCAACGCGATCCCCAGCACGCTGATCATCGACCGTGAGGGTCGGATCGCGGCGCGGGTGTTGCGGGCGGTCACCATCGAGGAACTGCGCTCGATGATCGACCCGGTGCTGAACGAGCCCGTGCCGAACGAGAAGGCCTGATCGAGGTGCTCGTCGCAGCCGAGGGGATGAACAACACGGTCTACACGGGGTCGTTGTTCGCGGCCCTGCCGATCGCCCTGCTCGCGGGGCTGATCTCGTTCTTCTCGCCGTGCGTGTTGCCGTTGGTCCCCGGCTATGTCAGCTACGTCACCGGGGTCTCCGGGGCGGATCTGAAGGATGCCCGGCGCGGTCGACTCTTCCTGGGCACGCTGCTGTTCGTGCTCGGCTTCACCGCCGTGTTCGTCTCCATGGGCGCGGCGTTCGGCTACTTCGGCAAGACGCTCCTGGCACACCAGGCGACCATCACCAAGGTCTTCGGCGCGGTCACCATCGTGCTCGGGCTGTCCTTCATGGGCGTGCTCCCGGGCATGCAGCGCGAGTTCCGGGTGCACAAGCGGCCGGCCATAGGGCTGGTCGGCGCGCCGCTGCTGGGCATGGTGTTCGGGCTCGGCTGGACGCCGTGCATCGGCCCGACCCTGACCGCGGTGCTGAACCTGTCCGTGAGCGAGGCGAGCGCCAATCGCGGCGCGCTGCTCACCGTGGCCTACTGCCTGGGTCTGGGCGTGCCCTTCCTGGTCACCGCGCTCGCGTTCCGCAAGGCGCTCGGTGCGTTCGGGTGGGTCAAGAAGCACTACGTCTGGGTGATGCGCCTGGGCGGCGGCATGCTCGTGCTGCTCGGCGTACTGATGCTCACCGGCGCGTGGGACCAGATGATGCGTGAGATGCAGTCCTGGGCCGGGCAATACACGATCGGATTCTGATGAGCCTGGAGACCCGAACCGACGACGACCTCGCACGCGACGACGACCTCGAAGGAATCGCGAAGCCCGAGGCCAGGGCCGATGCCGGGATGTCGACCGCGCCCGCGCAGGACGACGGCGACGAGGAGATCCGCCAACCGCAGCTGGGCGTGCTCGGCTGGCTGCGCTGGCTCTGGCGGCAACTGACCTCGATGCGGGTCGCGCTGATCCTGCTGTTCCTGCTGTCGGTCGCGGCCACGCCGCCGACGCTGATCCCACAGCGGCCGGTCAGCCCGATCAAGGTCAGCCAGTACTTCCGGGACCATCCCGACCGCGCGAAGATCATGGACAAGTTCCAGCTCTTCGACGTGTTCGCGTCGTGGTGGTTCGCCTCGATCTACATCCTGCTGTTCGTCTCGCTCGCGGGCTGCATCGTGCCGCGCTGCTGGGCGCACGCCAAGACGTTGCGGGCCAAGCCGCCACAGGCGCCGAGCAACTTCACCCGGCTGCCCGCGCACGCGCGCTGGGAGACCTCGGCGGACCCGGACACGGTGCTCGCCGCGGCGCGCGTCGCGCTCAAGAAGCGCCGTTTCCGGCTGAACCCGAGCTCCGACTCGATCGCGGCGGAGAAGGGCTACGCCCGGGAGAGCGGCAACCTGCTGTTCCACATCGCGCTGTTCGGCATCCTGGTCGCGTTCGCCCTGGGCAGCCTGTACAGCGTCAAGGGCGGCAAGATCGTGGTCGAGGGCGGCAGCTTCGCGAACGTGCTCACCCAGTACGACGACCGCCAGTTCGGCGCGCTCGTGGACGCGGACAACCTGGAGCCCTTCGGGTTCCGGCTCGAGTCGGTCGAGCAGAAGTTCCAGCCGACCGGCGCCAAGCGCGGCGAGCCCAGGTCGTTCACCGCGAACATCGAGTCCTGGTACGGGCACGAGGGCAAGGACAAGGCCGGGAAGATCAGGGTCAACCACCCGCTGGAGGTGGGCGACACCAAGGTGTTCATGATCGCCACCGGCTACGCGCCGGAGGTGACCGTACGCGACGCCAAGGGCAAGATCGCCTACAAGGGCCCCACCGTGTTCCTGCCCCAGGACGGCAACCGCACCTCGACCGGCGTGATCAAGGTCCCCGACGTCAGCCCCGGCCTCAAACAACTGGGCTTCGACGGGCAGTTCCTGCCGAGCGCGCCGGTGGACCAGGACGGCAACCTGCTGGTCGACCCCAGGCGCGGTCCGATCTCGGTGTTCCCCTCGCTGCTCAACCCCCGGCTGCTGATCAGCGGTTACGAGGGCGACCTGGGTATGGACTCGGGCGTTCCGCAGAACATCTACGCGCTCAAGGCCGACAAGATGTCGAAGTTCATGAACGGCTCCGACGTGTGGCGCCAGGCGCTCAAGGTCGGCGACACCGTGGAACTGCCCAACGGCGCAGGCACCGTCACCTTCGACGGCGTCAAGACCTGGGCCAACTTCCAGGTCGCCAGCGAGCCCGGCAAGGGGCTCGCGCTCTTCAGCGTGGTGGCCGCGATCGTCGGCCTCGTGCTGTCACTGTTCGTTCGCCGCCGCCGGATGTGGGTGCGCGCGGTGGAGGGTCCCGACGGCCACACGGTCGTCGAGGTCGGCGGGCTCGCCCGCACCGAGGGTGGGGGCCTCGGCGATGAGGTACAGGAGTTCGTGGACGCGTTGCGCGAGGCCGCGCCGGCGAACTCACCCGGCACCAAGGTCAAGGAGTGAGCGTGGGCGTCAACGAGAACCTCGCCCAATTCAGCAATGTGCTGATGTATTCGGCGATCGCCGTCTACCTGATGGCGTTCTTCGCCTATTGCATGGAATGGACCTTCGGCAGCAGCGGCGCGGTGGCCAAACGCTCGGCCGACCTGTCGGTCGAGGTCCTGGAGCCCGCCGCGAAGGCCGGCGCGGCCGGCGGGGTCGCGCTGGCCGAGCGGCCGGTCGTGGTGCTGCGCGAGGGCGGGCACGACGGTGCCGGCGCCGACGACCAGGGCAACGTGGCCGGCGGCGACGAACGCGCGGACCGGATCGGCCGGGTCGCGGTCTCGCTGACCGTGCTCGGCTTCCTGCTGCACGCCGGTTCCGTGCTCACGCGCGGCATCTCGGTCGAGCGGGCCCCGTGGGGCAACATGTACGAGTTCTCCACCTCGGTCTCGCTGGTGGTGGTCGCGGCCTTCCTGGTGCTGCTGTGGAAGTACCCGGTGCGCTGGCTGGGCCTGTTCGTCACGCTGCCGGTGCTCACCACGCTCGGCGTCGCGGTGACGGTCCTGTACACCGACTCCGAGCAACTGGTCCCGGCACTCGACTCGTACTGGCTGTGGATCCACGTCGCGTCCGCGATCGTCTCGTTCGGCGCATTCCACATCGGCGCGCTCGCCTCGATCCTGTTTCTGTTCCGGCAGAAGTACGAGGGCAAGGTCGCCCGCGGCGACAAGCTCGGCCGCTTCGACGAGAAGCTGGCCCGGCTGCCGAGCGCGGCGTCCCTGGACAAGACCGCCTACCGCGTCAACGCGATCATCTTCCCGCTGTGGACCTTCGCCATCGTCTGCGGCGCGATCTGGGCGGAGAACGCGTGGGGCCGCTACTGGGGCTGGGACCCCAAGGAGGTCTGGTCCTTCATCACCTGGGTCGCCTACGCGGCCTACCTGCACGCCCGCGCCACGGCCGGCTGGAAGGGCACCAAGGCCGCGATCGTTTCCCTGGTCGCCTTCGCCTGCTTCCTGTTCAACTACTACGGCGTCAACATCTTCGTGAACGGGCTGCACTCGTACGCGGGCGTCTGACGCGTCACCAACCGGAACGGGTCCGGTCCCACACCACTCGCGGTGTGGGACCGGACCCGTTCCGGGTTCGGGCGACCTGCCGACCACATGCTCTGCGTCGGGTTCGTATTCTCAGGTCCAGTCGTTCACGCGGCGGCTTCGCGGGCGGCCTCGTCCAACATCGCGGCCATCTCGGCCGCAGCCGGACGGGCGGCTGCCAAGCTGTCCGCGTCGGCGATCGTCTGTTCGAGTTCGCGTAGCCGACGCGCCCGGGCGGGCATGCGCCGCAACGCGACGAACACGGCCCAGCGTCGAAGGAATGTGTGCATGGGCACGGTGCTGTCGGTCTGCACGGCCTCCTGCCAGACACCGTGAAATTCCTGCTCGAAGCGAACAGCCGCGACCGGATCGAGCGAGAGCACTGCCACCCGCAGCGCCTGCTCGGTTACCGGTGGCATGGGAAACAACGGCTCCTTCCCCGCGAGTCCGAGATTCGGCTCACTCGCCACAACCGCCTCCTCAGCTCGTGCACCAGCGCTGTCCCACCTCATTCCCGCGCACCTCTAAGCTTCGCCGGCGCATGGCGAGATCATCGGTCGCCGCGCTCCGCCGACGCCGGCTCGGCCGACGGGTGATACGCGGGCAGACCGTGCATGCCCCGGGCTGTTTTTTGCCCCCGAGCGGATGGCGCCTCCCATGTACCCGGGCATTCGGTGGCACATCCGATGCCGGAGCAGTGGGCGCGGTCGAAAGTTTGCGTGGGCTCGGGCGGAAAAAGTCCGGATGCAGGGGCGACGTGGGGGCCGTGGCGGGCTCGGGTGAGCGCCTCGGGCGTTTTCGGTGGCGGCCGTCCCGGCCTACGGCCGCAGGCCCCGCACGCCCAGATCCAGCAGCGCGCACACGAACAGCGCGATGCCGATGAAACCGTTCGTGGTGAAGAAGGCCCGGTTGAGCTTGGACAGGTCGTCCGGCTTGAGCAGCGAGTGTTCGTATACGAATGCCGCGCCGACGATCAGCAGGCCCAGCCACCAGAAGAAGCCCGCGCCGGTGAGCGCGCCGAACCAGATGAACAGCAGCGTGGTCACCACGTGGGTGACCTTCGAGGCGTTCAGCGCGGCGGCGATGCCCCACTTGGCGGGCACGCTCTTGACGCCGTGCGCGCGGTCGGCCGCGACGTCCTGGCAGCCGAAGATCAGGTCGAAGCCGCCGATCCAGGTGCCAACCGCCAGGCCCAGTACGACCGCCTGCCACGACCACTCGCCGGTGATCGCCAGCCACGCGCCGACCGGCCCGATCGCCTGCGCGACGCCCAGGATCGCGTGCGGGACGTTGGTGAACCGCTTGCCGTACGGATAGATCACCATCGGGATCACCGCGACCGGCGCGAGCGCCAGGCACAGCGGGTTCAGCAGCGCGGCGGCGACCAGGTAGAAGAACAGGGCGACCAGCGCGCCGATCCACGCGGTGCGCACCGACACCGCGCCGGTGACCAACTCGCGCGACGCGGTGCGCGGATTGCGCGCGTCGATCTCGCGGTCGATGATCCGATTGCAGGCCATCGCGAAGGTGCGCAGGCCGACCATCGCCACGGTGACCAGGAACAGTTCCCAGTAGTGCAGCCGTTCGTTGCTCTCGTACATCGCGGTGAAGGCCGCGATATAGGCGAACGGCAACGCGAAGACCGAGTGCTCGATCAACACGAGGCGCAGGAACGCCTTGACCCGGCCCACCTCCGAGGGAGCCCCGGGTGCGGGTAGCGCGGCGGACGTCACAGTCCGTATTCCTTCCATCGGCGGGTCACCTTGGCGGCGGTCTCGGGATCCGACACGACCATCTCCGGCCAGCCGCCGTCGCGCGTGTAGCCCTCCTCGGGCAGCTTGCGGGTCGCGTCGATGCCCGCCTTGCCACCCCAGAACTGCTGGTACGACGCGTGATCGAGGTGGTCCACGGGCCCCTCGGTCAACAACAGGTCGCGCGCGTAGTCGGTGTTGCCGAACGCCCGCCACGCGACCTCGTGGTAGTCGTGCACGTCGCAGTCGGCGTCCACCACCACGATCAGCTTGGTCAGCGACATCATGTGCGCACCCCAGATCGCGCTCATCACCTTCTGCGCGTGCTTGGGGTACTTCTTGTCGATCGAGACGATCGCGCAGTTGTGGAAGCCGCCCGCCTCGGGCAGGTCGTAGTCGACGATGTCCGGCACGATGATCTTGAGCAGCGGCAGGAAGAACCGCTCGGTGGCCTTGCCCAGCGGCCCGTCCTCGGTGGGCGGCCGGCCGACCACGATCGACTGCAGCAGCGGCTTCTCCCGCATCGTCACGCAGTCGATGGTCAGCGCCGGGAACGGCTCCTGCGGCGTGTAGAAGCCGGTGTGGTCGCCGAACGGCCCCTCCGGCAACATCTCGCCCGGGGTCAACCAGCCTTCGAGGACCACCTCGGCCTCGGCCGGGACCTGGAGCGGCACGCTCACGCAGTCGACCATCTCGATCCGCCGACCGCCGATGAAGCCGGCGAACAGGTACTCGTCGATGTCGCCGGGCAGCGGCGCGGTGGACGCGTACGTCACCGCCGGCGGGCAGCCGAACGCGATCGCCACCGGCAGCCGCTCACCGCGCTTGGCGGCCACCTGGTAGTGGTTGCGGCTGTCCTTGTGGATCTGCCAATGCATCCCGATGGTGCGCTTGTCGTGCCGCTGGAGCCGGTACAGACCCAGGTTGCGCACGCCCGTGTCGGGGTCCTTGGTGTGGGTCAGGCCCAGGTTGTAGAACGAGCCGCCGTCCTCGGGCCAGGTGAAAAGCGCCGGGATGCGGTCCAGGTCGACGTCGTCGCCCTTGAGCACGACCTGCTGACAGGGCGCGTCCTTGATCTTCTTCGGCGGGATGTGCGCGACCGAGCCGAGCTTGCCGAACGCCTCGCGGATCCCGGTGAACCCCTGCGGCAGTTCCGGCTTGAGCAGGCCGCCGATCTTCTCCGACAACTCGTCGTAGCTCTTCAGCCCGAGCGCCATCAGCATGCGCTCGTCGGTGCCGTAGACGTTCATCGCCAGCGGCATCGAACTGCCCTTGACGTTCTCGAACAGCAGCGCCGGACCCTTGGCCTTGTTCACCCGATCGGTGATCTCGCCGACCTCCAGATGCGGGTCGACCTCCGCGCGTACGCGCTTGAGTTCACCACGCTTCTCCAGTGCCTTCAGGAAAGCGCGCAAGGTCCCGTATGCCATGCGTGCCAGTATCCGATACGGACTCGCCGGACCCGCACGCGCACCCGGCCGGTCGGGCTACCTTGGTCCCTCGTGCCGAGCAGGAGGGGTACATGCTCACGGTCGCTTCGGAATTGCGTTCGGTGGTCGTCCATGCCGTGGGGGCGGTGTGTGTGCGGAATTGCGACGTGGACCTGCCGGCCGGCCCACCGGGTCCGGTGCGGGTGCGGGTGACCGGATTCCCGCTCACCGCGTACGGCGACTGGCTGCGCGCGCGGGTGATCGGCGGCGGTACGGGGGTGCGGGTCACCGACATCCGGCCCGTGGTCGACGTCGAGATGGTGGAGGAAACGGACCTGCCCGCCGTACTGCTCGACCTGGAGGCGGCCGAGTCCCGGGTCCGGGCGCTGCGCGCGAAAAGCGCGCGGCTGGCCGACGAGCTGGCCGAGATCGCCGGGCTCCAGGCGGTACTGCCATCCGTGCGCCGCGGTGATCCGCCGCGCCCCGCACCGGTGTCCGCGCTGCTGGAGCTGGCCGCGTTCACGGACGAGCGGGCCCAGGCGCTGTACGAGCGCGTCGGCGTCTGCGACGCCGAACTGCGCGAGGCGGTCCGCGACACCGAGTTGTTCCGGGCTCGGCTGAACGCGGCGTCCGGCGCGCAGCGCACCGAACGGACCCAGGCGTCCGGCACCGCGGTGGTCACCCTGGAGCACTCCGGCGAAGCCGGCCCGGTCGAGCTGGCCGTGGAGTACCACGTGCCCGGCGCGCGCTGGGCGCCGATGTACCAGCTGCGCCTGGACGAGGCGATGACCGGCGGCACGCTGGTGATGCGGGCCTGCGTCGCGCAGCGCACCGGTGAGGACTGGACCGGCGTACGGCTCGGCCTGTCCACCGCCGACCTGGCCCGGAGCACCGACCTGCCCGAGCTCAAGTCGCTGCGCCTGGGCCGCCGGCAGAGCGCGCCCGCGCACGCGGGTTGGCGCGAGCCACCGGCCGGGCTGGCCGAGCTGTTCGCGGGCTACGACGCGGGTGTGGCCAAGCGCCCGGCGGCGCGGTCGGCGTATGCCGGGGCGGCTGCGGCCCCGGCCGAGGAGTTCGCCGCCGAGGACCGGGTCCTGTATCGGGCGGCGCCGATGCCCGCGCCGATCACCCCGGCCGCCCCGGGGGCGGCCATGCCACCGCCGATGCAGGTCGCCGGCGGCTTCGGCGCGCCGCCACCCGCGCCGCGCCCCGCCGCCGCGAGGGCGCGCCGGGCCCGAGGCGCCGCGTCCCAGGACTCGGCGCTCGAAGGCTCCGCGCCCGGCGGCGCCTTCGAACTCGCCCGTTTCGACGGGGCGGCCGACGAGGACCCGATCTCGCCGAAGGCCGAACCGGCCCCGCCGGCGCAGCCCGAGCCCGGCAGCGACCTCCTCGACTACGCGGCCCTGGAGCTGCGGGGCGCGGACGACGCCGAGGCCCGCGGCCGGCTGCGCGCCGCGCCGTACGGTTCGGGTGGAACCGCGATGGAGTACCGCCGGCGTGCCGACGAGGTGACCCGGCTGACGCTGCCCGAGCACGCGCTCGCGCCGCGCGACGCGGCCGGGTCCTACGACTATCGCTTCGACACCACGGCGCCCGCCGAGGTGGCCGCCGACGGGGTGTGGCACACCATCCCGGTGTGCGAGATCGAGGTCTCGCTCGAGCCCGAGTTCGTCTGCGTACCGGCCCTGGACGACGCGGTGTTCGGCACGGTGGTGCTCGCCAACGCGTCGGCGCACGCGCTGCTCCACGGCCCGGCGGACGTCTCGGTGGCCGGCGAGTTCCTGATGACCGTGCCGCTGCCGACGCTCGCACCCGGCGCGCGCGAACGGGTCGGCGTCGGCGTCGTGGAGAGCGTGCAGGTGTCGCGGAACGCGCACATGCGCGAGTCGACGGCGGGTCTGCGCGGCGGTACGGCCGTGCTCGACCACCGGATCGAGATCGAGGCGGTCAACCACCTCGCCCGGCCGATCCGGCTGGACATCCTGGAGCGTGTTCCGGTCACCGACGACAAGGACGTCAAGATCGAGGAGCACGCCGGCGCGCCGCGCTGGGTGCAGGACACCGAACTGCGCGACGGGCGGCACGTCCCGGGCGCGCGGGTGTGGCATGTCGAACTCGCCCCGGGCGAGCGGAAGAACCTGACCGGTGGCTACGAGATCCGGATCCCGGCAGCGAAGGCCGTGGTCGGCGGCAACAGGAGGGTCTGACCATGACTCAGCCGACGCTGGAAAAGAGCACGCCGGCCGAACGCAAGCCGGAACCGCTGCCGATCACGGCGGTGACCTGTCTGGAGGACCGGGCGCAGGTGACCCGATCCGGCCGGATCGAGGTGGCCGAGGGCGTACAGCGGGTGCTGGTCGGCCCGGTGACCCCGCTCGCCGTGGACCGGTCGCTGCGGGTCGAGGTGATCGCCGACGACGGCAGCGCGACCGCGATCGACGCGCGCGTGGTGCGGGTGTACACGCCCAGGCCCGCGACCGGCCCCGGCCCGGACGCCTCCGAGCTGCGCCGGCTCGTGCACGACCTGGACGAGCGGCGCGTCGCGTTGTCCCGGCACTCGAACCGGCTGCACACCCGGCTCACGCTGATCGCGCAGGCCCGGACCGAGCTGCGCCGCAACATCGCCGAGCAGACCGGCTTCGGTACGGCCGAGCCCGAGCGCTGGACCACCGAGCTGGATCGGCTCTCGGCCGAGGCCGAGGACCGGCACGCCGAACTGCACGCCCTGGCCGACGAGCAGTCCTCGGTGGAACGCCGGCTGCGCGAGGCGCGGGCGGCGCTCGACGTGGCCGAGCAGGAACCCGCGGAGCTGACCGCGACCGTCGAGGTGGTGATCGAGGCCGAGCGCACCGGGTCGGCCGAGTTGCGGGTGGTGCACCTGGTTCCGTGCGCGTTGTGGCGACCCGCCTACCGCGCGACGCTCGCGCCGGACCGCCGGTCGATCGAGCTCGAATGCGACGCGGTGGTCTGGCAGCGCACCGGCGAGGACTGGTCCGGCGTCGCGCTGTCCCTGTCCACCGCGCGTCCGACCCTGGCCGCGCGGCCGCCGAGCCTGGTCGAGGATCGGCTGACCCTGCGCGAGCGCACCCAGGTGGAGAAGAAGCAGGTCGAGGTGGACCTGCGCGAGGAGGAGATCGCCACGGTCGGCCGGGTTGCGGGCGGCTCGGCCGAGCTGCCCGGGGTGGACGACGGCGGCGAGGTCCGGGTGCTGGCCGCGCCCGCGCCGGTGGAGGTGCCCTCCGACGGGCGGCCGCATCGGGTCCGGCTGACCACGTTCACCGCGGCGTGCGAGCCCGAGGCGGCCTGTGCGCCCGAGTTGTCGCAGTACGTGAGCCAGGTGGTGCGCTTCGCCAACGACGCCGGTCACGCGCTGCTCGCGGGCCCGGTGGAACTGGTGCGCGGCAGCGGGTACGCCGGCCGCGGGCAACTCGACTTCGCCGCGCCGGGCGAGGAGGTCCGGTTGCCGTTCGGCAGCGAGGACGACTTCCGGGTGGTACGCGACGTGACCGAATCGCGCACGACGGCCTCGCTCACCGGGCGCACGGTGGTCACCCGTACGGTGACCGTCTTCCTCTCGCACATCGCCGCGCCGGAGGCCGAGTCGCCCGGGACGGTGGTGTTGCGCGAGCGGGTGCCGGTGTCCGAGGTGTCGGCGGTCGAGGTCAAGGTGCGCGGTGACCTGTCGGAACCGGCGCCGGACGCGGTCGACGAGCAGGGAATCGTCCGCTACGACGTGCGATTGACGGCGGGCGAGCGGCGCCGGATCACGCTCGTGTACGAGCTGCACGCGTCGGGCAAGGTCACCGGGCTGTGAGGGGTCCGGTGTTCATGGAGCCGACCGTTTACGCTGGACAGGAGACGCATCCGAGTACCAAGCGCCGAGTACCTGCCTGGGAGACCGCCACATGATCAGGGTTCTGCTGTTTCTGCTGCCCCTGGCCGTCGGGATCTACGCGTTCATCGACTGTCTGACCACCGATGAGCAGAAGGTCCGCAGCCTGCCCAAGATCGCCTGGGTCTTCATCATCTTGTTCTTCTGGCCGGTCTTCCTCGGCCCGATCGGCTGGTTCGCCGCCGGACGCCCCAAGCGCGAGTACACCCCAGGCGGCTCCGGCGGCTTCGGGTTCGGCGGCCGGGCCCAGGGCCGGCAGCTCGCTCCGGACGACAACCCGGAGTTCCTGTCGTCCCTGAGCAAGGACAACCGCAAGCCGAGCGACCCGTCGTCGAGCAGCGACGAGGACGAGATGCTCAAGCGCTGGGAAGAGGACCTCAAGCACCGCGAGGACGACCTGCGCAGTCCCGACCAGGACAACCCGGAAGGGCGCGCGAAGGACAAGGACTGAGCCGGGCTTCGGCCGCACGGCCGGTCGGGACGCGTATCGCGGCCCGGCCGGCTTTTGTGTGTCCGGGTCTTGGGCGGCGGCGTGTGCGCGATGCGGCCGTAGGACCGCGGTGGTGGACGTGCGGCCGGCGGCGGGGTGCGGCGTTAGGCCGCTCAGGTCGCGGCGGCCACCTCGGCCGCCGCGTCCGCGAGCAGCCGGCCGGTCTTCTCCAGCGTCCGTCCGTCGGTCCGGGGGGCGAAGCCGCGCAGGCTCAGGATCAGGACCAGGTCGCCGTCCCGGTCGTGCACCGGCGCGCTGATCGCGCCCACCCGGTAGTCACGGTCCGGTTCCAGCTCGTCGATCTGTCCGCCGTCGGAGCCGCCGATCTCGGCCGCGATCTCCTCCAGGAGCGTGCGCAGCCGGGCAGCCGACGCGCCCGCGCCGAGCGTGTCCAGCCCCTCCAGGTGCTCGTCCAGTTCGCCGAGCGTCTCGCCCAGCCGGGTCTCCACGTCGGTGACCAGTTCGATCGCGAACCCGCGGTGCCGCGCGTTGTCGATCGCTCGCGACATCCGCCCGCGCGCGGCCGGGCCGTCCGCCTCGTCGAGCCAGCGCCGGATCGTCTGCTCGTCCGCCCAGGGCACGTAGCCGATGCCCAGCGGCGGGGTGATCGGCGCCTGGGCGCCGACCCGCAGCCGGTGCGACTCGGGACCCGGCGCGCGGACCACCTCGGCGATCGCCACGTGGTGTTCGCCGGGCGTCATCGCGAAGCAGGACAGGCCGGTCTCGTCGCGCAGCCGCGCCATGATCGGCCGCGCCACGTCGAGCACGCCCAGCCCGCGCGCGGCGGCCCGGCCCACCGCGACCAGCGCCGGGCCGAGCCGGTAGGTGCGGCGGGTCGGATGGCGGATCAACCAGCCCAGCGAGGTCAGGCTCGCGAGCATCGGATGGCAGGTCGCGGGCGTCACCGCGAGATGCCGGGCGATCTCGGACAGGGTCAGTCCCTCCGCCGGCCGTTCGGCGATCGCGTCGATCAGCGAGACGAGTCGGTCGGTCTGCGGGGACGGTCGTGGGGCCATGGCCGGCACCCTACTGGATCTTTTCGCATAGTGCGCATATTGACTCGCACAATGCGCAGCCGTACGGTCTGCCCACGTTACCGGGGAGGCTCATATGTACGACCTCAAGATCATCAACGCCACGATCGTGGACGGCACCGGCGCGGACCGGTTCGTCGGTGACATCGGTGTCCGGGACGGCCTGATCGTCGCGGTCCGCCGGCACGACGGCCCGGATCCGGCCCTGGACGGCGACGCGGTCGAGACGATCGACGCGACCGGTCACCTGGTCACGCCGGGTTTCGTGGACATCCACACCCACTACGACGGCCAGGCCACCTGGGACGAGGTGCTCGACCCGTCCACGTCGCACGGCGTGACCACGGTGGTCTCGGGGAACTGCGGAGTCGGCTTCGCGCCGGTTCGCCCGGGCCGCGAGGACTGGCTGATCCGGTTGATGGAGGGCGTCGAGGACATCCCCGGGACGGCCCTCGCCGAGGGCATGACGTGGGGCTGGGAGACCTTCCCTGAGTACCTGGACGTACTCGAGCAGCGCACGTTCGCCGCCGATATCGGCGTCCAGGTCGCGCACGGCGCGGTGCGGGCGTACGCGATGGGCAACCGGGGCGCGCGCAACGAGCCGGCCACGGCCGAGGACATCGAGGCGATGGCGGTGATCGTCAAGGAGGCGATCGAGGCCGGAGCGCTGGGCTTCTCCACCTCGCGCACGGTCGCGCACAAGGCGATGGGCGGCGAGCCGGTACCCGGCACCTTCGCCACGGAGGACGAACTCTTCGGCCTGGGCCGGGCGATGGCCGCGGGCGGGCGGGCCGTCTTCGAGTTGGCCCCGACCGGCTCGTCCGGCGAGGACATCGTCAAGCCCGCCTCCGAGGTGGCCTGGATGCGTCGACTCGCCGCCGAGATCGGCATGCCGGTGTCGTTCGCGCTGCTCCAGGTCAACGCGGCGCCGGAGCTGTGGCGCGAGTTGATGGCCGAGTCGCAGGCCGCGAACGAGGCGGGCGCGCGGCTGCATCCGCAGATCGCGGGCCGCCCGTTCGGGATGCTGACCGGGTTCGGCACCCGCAACGCGTTCAGCAAACGACCGACGTTCCGGGCGATCGACGACCGGCGGGTGGCCGGCGAACTGGACGACGCGGCGTTCGCGGCCGAGTTGGCCCGGCCCGAGGTCAAGGCGGCGATCCTGGCCGAGAGCGACCTGCCCAGCGACCCGAACATCCCGGGCGACTCGGTCAACCTGGCGATGCAGTTCATGCTGGACCGGATGTACCCGATGGACACCGTCCCGGACTACGAGCCGCTGCCGGACCGCACGGTGACCGCCATCGCCCGGGCGCGCGGCGAGGACCCGCTGTCCACGCTGTACGACCTGCAACTGGAGGACGACGCGCGGACCACGCTGATGGTCCCGATGTTCAACTACTCGGACGGTGACCACGAGGCGATCCGAGAGATGCTCACCCACCCGGCGAGCGTCTTCGGCCTGGCCGACGGCGGCGCGCACTGCTCGATGATCTGCGACGCCTCCCAGCCGACCTTCCTGCTCACCCACTGGGCCCGCGACCGCACCCGCGGCGAGCGCCTGCCGCTGGAATTCCTGATCCGCAAGCAGACGATGGACACCGCCGCCCTGTACGGCCTGTCCGACCGGGGCGTGCTGGCCGAGGGCAAGCGCGCCGACCTGAACGTGATCGACCTGGACGCCCTCACCCTGCACCGCCCCCGGATGGTCCACGACCTCCCGGCCGGCGGCGGCCGCATGCTCCAGAACGCGACCGGCTACCTGGCCACGATCGTCGCGGGCCAGGTCACGAGGCGAGCGGGCGTCGACACCGGCGCGAGGCCGGGCCGCCTGGTGCGTGGGGCCCGGTAGCGCCGGTTCGCCCACAGGCGTCGGTCGGCGTGCTCCGCTCCCGGCCACCCCACGGCGAGCCGCGGATCACCCGCCCGACCCGCGCCGCCGTTTCATGTGGAACACGTCGGCCCCGGCTCCCGTTACGGGCGTCGGGGCCGACGCACCGGGAACCGCGTCCCGATGGCGAAGCGAGGGTGGCCGACAGGCCGGGCGGTCAACGGGTCGTTGCCGCCCGCCGGCCCGGTCAGGCCGTCTTGTTCTCGCCGAACAGACCGCCGCCGCCGCCGAAGGACTTCAGGAGGCCGTTGAGGTCGATCGTCTCGCCGGCCGGCGGGGCCTTGGGGGAGATGCCACCGGAGAGCTTGGAGTACTTGAGGTCGAGGGAGACCTCGTTGGTGCCGTCGCTCTTGTCGTCGGCGGTGACGCGGACCGGGAAGGGCTTGCCGTTGGCCGCGATGTAGATGGTGAGGGTCGCGCCGTCCTCCTTGGAGATCAGCGGGATCACCTTGGTCCCGTTGATCTCGGTGGTCTCACCCTTGGTCAGCTTCGGCTTGTCGCCCGAGTCCGAGTCCGAGCCGGAGTCCGAGTCCGAGTCCGAGTCGGAGCCGAACGGCGAGCTGTCCGAGCCACCGAACGGCGAGCCGTCCGACCCGCCGAACAGCCCGTCCAGCGACGGCTTCTTGCCGCCCTTGAGCAGGTCCTGGCCGAGCTTGCCCGCGCTCCCGTCGCCGAGCTTGATGTACTTGCCCTCGACCAGCTTGGCGCCCTCGACGAACATCTTGGTGAACTCGTCGCCCAGTTCCAGGTCGTCGGCGGACGGGGCCTCACCGGACGCGGCCTCGGCCCGCTTGCCCAGGTCCACGAGGGTCTGCACGGTGCCGGGCGCGATCCGCACGTAGACGGTCTTGTCGACCCCGATCAGGTCCACCGGCTTGTCCCCGAGGGTGATCTTGCCCTCGACCTGCTCGGGGGTGCCGATCTTGACGTCCAGGCCGAGCGGGGTGTCGTAGATCTTCCCGGTGCCCTGGACGCGCAGGTTCGTCAGGTCGTCGAAACCGGTCTCGGCCTGCTTGGAGAGCGCCTCGACGCTCAGTCCCTCGTTCGACGGGCCCTTGGGGTCCAGGGCGTCACCGCCACCGCCCAGGCTGTTGAAGGGGTCTCCCGAGGACGACTCGCCACAGCCGGCGGCGAGCAGGACCAGCGGTACGGTCAGGGCCGCGGCGGATATCCGGAGCGAACGCACAGTTGAACTCCCGGTCGAGAAACGATCGATGGCACGGCGAAGCGTGCAAGGGTGCCTACCCGAATGGTAGGCAGCGATGTCCACCCCATTACCCGACGGGCAGGTCCGCGGGCGAGAGCTGCGACACATCGCGTCGGCGGCGGAAGGCCAGCGCCGCCAACACGCCGCCGATCAGGCCGAACAGGTGGCCCTGCCAAGACACTCCCTCCGCGAGCGGGGTGACCCCCATCGCGAACGAGCTGCCGTACAGGCCCAATACGGCGAAGCCGATCAGCACGTCCAGCACCCGGCGGTCGGCGAACCCGCGCACGATCAGATAGCCGAACAGACCGAAGACCAGGATGCTCGCGCCCGCCGTGTTCGATCGGTCCGGCGCGGTCAGCCACACTCCGAGACCGCCGATCAGGGTGATGGTGAGCAGTACGGCGAGGAAACGGGCGACCCCGCGCAGCGCGGCCAGGAAGCCGAGCAGCATCAGCGGGAAGGTGTTGGAGACGATGTGTCCGGTGCCGAAGTGCAGGAACGGCGCGCTGAGGATGTCCGGCAGTTCGTCCGCCCGCCGGGGGGCGATCCCGTGGGTGAGCAGTGAGTCGTCGGTCGTGTAGTTGACGAGCTGGACGACCCAGACGGCGCCGATCAGCACTGCGGTGATCAGGGCCGCGTCGCGGACCCCCGACACGGATATGCGGGACATGCACACCCCTCCCCTGCGGCTGGTGCCGCCGCTACGAAGCCACAATAGGAGCCATGGACCAGGAGCGGGACAGTACGGGACGACGTCCGTGGATCGTCGGCGTCTCGGGGGCCTCGGGCACGCCGTACGCCGCGGCGGTGTTGCGCGGGCTGCTCGACGCCGGTGAGCACGTGGACCTGGTGGTCAGCCGGGCCGCCCGGCTGACCCTGATCGACGAGACCGGGCTCGCGTTCCGCGACGCGCACTGGCGCGACGACCTGGCCGCGTGGACCGAACTGGACGCGGACGCGCTGGCGCGGGTCCGCTACTGGGCGCCCGGCGACCTGGGCGCGGGACCCGCGAGCGGGTCGTACCCGGCCAAGGGCATGGTCGTGGTGCCGGCCAGCACGGCCTCGGTCGCGGGCATCGCCATCGGCCTGTCCAAGGACCTGCTCCAACGCGCCGCGGACGTCACGCTCAAGGAGCGTCGCCCGCTCGTGCTGGTGCCGCGCGAGACCCCGCTCACCGGCACCACGCTGCGCCATCTGGTCCGGCTCGACGACGCCGGCGCGGTGATCCTGCCGGCCTCCCCGGCCTTCTACGCGGGTGCCCAGGACGTGCGGCGCCTGGTCGACTTCGTCGCGGGCAAGGCGCTGGACTCGCTCGGCGTCGCGCACACCCTCTACCGACGCTGGGACGGCGAACTGGGCGGCGCCCGACGCGAGGCGGCCGGAGAACCAAAAAGGCCCCCGCGGTGACGGGAGCCTTGACGGTCTTGCCGGATCCGCCGGGCGATCAGCGCCCGGACTTGCGGCGGCCGACCAGACGCTTCACACGCTTGAGCGTGCTGGACGGCTGGGTGGCACGTGAGCGTTCCGCGATGGCATGCAGTTCCTGCATGTGTGCGCGGGCCATCTCCAGGGTGTACACGGTTTTGTCTCCCCACGAGTCGTCATCGGAGGCTTGTAGCTCCCGATGCCTTTGATTCTAAGGGTTAGAATCAGAATCGTCCAATGAATTACAGGCCCCATGCGGGTTTGCGCCTCTGTCATGTCGCAGACCCCTGACGGCCCCCCGGTGGACACCATCGATTACCTGGAGGAAACGGACATGGATGCCGTCGACCGCAAGCTGATCCAGGCGCTGCGCGGCAACGGGCGGGCGTCGTACGCGGAGCTGGGTCGACTCGTCGGCCTGTCCGGGCCGAGCGTCACCGATCGCATCAACCGGCTCGAACAGGCCGGCGTGATCACCGGCTACCGCGCCTCCGTCGACCCGGTCTCGCTCGGCCTGGGCGTGACCGCGCTGATCGGGATCCAGCTCTCCGACGCGGCCGACCACGACGACGTGAGCCGCCGGCTGCGCGACCTCGACGAGATCGAGGACTGCTGGTTCATCGCCGGAGACGACTCGTTCATGCTCAAGGTCCGGGTCTCGGACATGGAGGGCCTGGAGAACGTGGTCCGCCGCCTCTCCGGCACCCGCGGGGTGGCCCGTACCCGCACCACCGTGGTGCTCTCGACCAAGTGGGAGTACCGCGCGGCCGAACTGCCCGAACCCACGGAATAGCCGTGCCGAGCCCCGCACGGCCGTGCCCGACCCGCCGAGCGGCCGCGCCGGCCGTGCCCGGAAAAGATCGGCGGTCGCGCCCACGCCTGCTCGTAGTGTGGCGGACATGACGAACCTGGTGACTCTCGAAGACCTCGAGGCCGCACGGAAGCGGATCGCGGGCACGGCCGTACGCACCCCGTTGCTGCCGTCCCTGCACGGTGACGCCGACCGACCCCTCTGGCTCAAGCCGGAGGGTCTCCAGGGGATCGGCGCGTTCAAGATCCGCGGCGCGTACAACGCGATCGCGGGGTTGACCGAGGCCGAGCGCTCGCGCGGGGTCGTCGCACACTCCAGCGGCAACCACGCGCAGGCGGTGGCCTACGCGGCCCGCCTGTTCGGTGCCCGGGCGGTGATCGTGATGCCGGACACCACGCCGACCGTCAAGATCGAGGCCACCCGCGCGCTGGGCGCCGAGGTGGTCATCGTCACCCCCGAGCGGCGGGACACCGCGGCCGGCGAGTTGTCCGCCGAGCACGGCTACGCGTTCGTGCCGCCCTACGACGACGCGCGGATCATCGCCGGCCAGGGCACCGCCGGCCTGGAGATCATCGAGGACCTGCCCACCGCGGACACCGTGCTGGTCCCGGTCAGCGGCGGCGGCCTGATCTCCGGCATCGCCGCCGCGGTCAAGCTGACCAGCCCGCGTACCAAGGTGATCGGCGTCGAGCCCGAACTGGCCGCCGACGCGGCCGAGTCCCTCCGTACCGGCGTGCGCACCACGTGGTCCAGCACCGACACCCACCGCACGATCGCCGACGGCCTGCGCAGCACCTCGGTGGGCGTACTGCCGTTCGCGCACATCCAGGCGTACGTGGACGACATCGTCACGGTGACCGAGGAGCAGATCCGCGAGGCGATGCGCTTCCTGGGTCGGCGCGCGCGCTTGGTCGCCGAGCCCTCGGGCGCGGTGGCCACCGCGGCCTACCTCTTCCGCGAGGACGCGCTGCCCGCCGGCCGCGAGCACGTCGCCGTGGTCAGCGGTGGCAACGTCGATCCCGCGCTGTACGCCGAGGTGATGGCCTGAGCGAGGGCTCGGCATACCGGGCGTAACCTCGTAGCAGCCGTGCAGCGGCGGACGAGAAGATCTAGAGGGAGTGCCGACACATGGACGCGGGCCAGCGCAAGGAGATCGAGGACAAGGTTTTCGCCGGGGAGCGCTTGAGCCGTGAGGACGGCATCGCGCTCTACGCGAGCGACGACCTGGCGTGGCTCGGCGGGCTCGCGCACCACGTGCGGACGGTGAAGAACGGCGACAAGGTCCACTTCAACGTCAACCGTCACCTCAACATGACGAACGTGTGCAACGCCTCGTGCGCCTACTGCTCGTTCCAGCGCAAGCCGGGCGAGAAGGACGCGTACACGATGCGGATCGAGGAGGCGGTGCGGCTCGCGAAGGAGATGGAGCCGGACGGCATCACCGAACTGCACATCGTCAACGGCCTGCACCCGACCCTCCCGTGGCGCTACTACCCGAGGTCGCTCAGCGCGCTCAAGGAGGTGCTGCCGAACGTCGCGCTGAAGGCGTTCACCGCGACCGAGATCCACTGGTTCGAGAAGATCTCCGGCCTGTCCGCGTCGGACATCCTCGACGAGCTGATGGACGCGGGCCTGGAGTCGCTCACCGGCGGCGGCGCGGAGATCTTCGACTGGGAGGTCCGGCAGCACATCGTCGACCACGACACGCACTGGGAGGACTGGTCGCGGATCCACCGGCTCGCGCACTCCAAGGGCCTCAAGACCCCGAGCACGATGCTCTACGGCCACATCGAGGAGCCGCGGCACCGGGTCGACCACGTCATCCGACTGCGTGAACTCCAGGACGAGACCGGCGGGTTCCAGGTCTTCATCCCGCTGCGCTACCAGCACGACTTCCACGACAGCAAGGACGGCATCGTCCGCAACCGGCTCCAGGCCCGGACCAGCATGGCCACCGGCGCCGAGGCGCTCAAGGTGTTCGCGGTCTCCCGGCTGATGTTCGACAACGTTCCGCACGTGAAGTGCTTCTGGGTCATGCACGGCCTGGCCACCGCGCAACTCGCGCTCAACCACGGCGCGGACGACCTGGACGGCTCGGTCGTGGAGTACAAGATCACCCACGACGCGGACGACTTCGGGACGCCGAACAAGATGACCCGCGACGACCTGCTCGACCTGATCCGGGACGCGGGCTTCCGTCCGGTGGAACGCAACACCCGTTACGAGACGCTGCGCGAGTACGAGGGCCCCGACCCGGCCCGCCGCGACACGCCGCAGCCGATGAAGCTCTGACGTCGCGCCGGCGGGTGCGCCCGGACTCGGGCCCGGGTCCGGACCGCCCGTCGTGGCCGAACGTGTTCGACGATGGCTCGGGAGGGCTGCCGGATGGCTGACGCGCTGCGGATCCCGCTCACCCGGGCGCAGGTCGAGGAGTGGTTCGGCGACGTGGTCCGGCGCGATCTGCCGGAGATCGCGCACGCGCCCACCCGGCGCTTCCTGGCCGAGGTGGGTCTGCCGCGCGAGGCCGCGCTGATCCGGTTCGAACCGGGCGGCACCCGGGACCACCTGATCGTGCTCGGCACGTACGGCTCGCCGCACACGCCGTCGTACGCGGTGCTGCTCGAGAGCACGACCGGTCGGGTGTTCGTCGAGCAGCGCTTCGGCGATCCGACGCCGATGTCGATGGACGTGTCCACCCTGGTGCGCAATGCGGGCCTGGTGGAGGCGATCCGGGCCGGTCGCGGGCCGGTGCGCACCGGCGAGGAACTGATCGACCTGCTCGGCGAGACCGAACCCGAATTGGATCCGAGGCACTCGTTCTGGCACACGTCCTTCGCGCTGTGGCAGTTGCGCCGGGCGGCGGTGCCGGGCGAGGGCCTGGCCGTGCGGATCACGCCGGCGATGCTGGACCTGGTGTACGAGAACGAGTTCTCCGGCTACGACGAGCGGCAGTTGCCCGCCGCGATCACGCACGAGCCGACCCGGCGCTTCCTGCTCGACGTCGGGTTGATCGACGCGTGGGCCTACCTGGACATGCGCAGCGACGACAAGCCGCTGGTGACCCTGGCCGAGTTGATCGCCGAGCGCCGGGCCGACTGGGACGACGAACCCGAGCCGCCCGCGGACGCGGAGCACCTGGTCGTCCTGGGCTACGTCAGCGAGGACGGCGACCTGCTCGTGGACGGCCGTACCGGGGTGGTCCGGCGCTGGTACACCGGCGGTGACGAGCCGGCGATGGACACGCTCAACACCGATCTGTCCACGCTCGCCTTCACCATGTGGGTGATCGGGCGGATGCGCCGGCAGGGCGAGCGGTTCGGCATCGGCATCCACGACGTGTGGGAGCCGATCGTGGTCGACCTGCTGTCGTCGGTCGATCCGCTCGCGTGGGCGGAGCCGGGAGGCTACTGGGAGTACATGATCCTGGACGGCATCAACGGCCTCGGCCCGTGAGAGGACCGGCCGGGTTCCGAGTCGGGGCCCGGCTCGGCGTCTCGAATACGGGATGCTTGACTGGAGGGGACGGCCCGGCTCGCGCCCGCCGCCACTCGTACCGCTCTGGCTAGGGGAACCGAAGGTGACCATGTCGAATCCCGCGCTGCGCTACTCGCTCTACCGGCTCGGCATCTTCGCCGCGTTGTTCGGCGTGGTCATGGTCGTGTTCGGGTTCTTCGACCTGGACGGTCGGGGGAACGTCTTCATCGCGATCGCCATCGCGGCCGCGGCTTCGGCGGTGATCAGCTACAAGTTCCTGAACGCGGAGCGGGACGCGATGTCCGAGGCCCTGTACGAGCGCATGCAGCGGGCCAAGCAGCGCATCGCCGAGGACAACCGCGCCGAGGACGAGGCGGTGGCCCCGATCACCCGGATCGCCAAGACCAAGGAAGCCTCCTAGGCTGCCTGTTGGTCGAGGGGCCGTGCGGCACGGGACGTCTTCCGGTCGAGGAAGCCTCTTAAGCGAGGTGTGGCCGGCTAAGCGAGGTGTGGCCGGCCGTGTCCGTGGGTGTCCGGCGGTGTCCGTTCCGTAATTCTTTGCGTTTATCGGTTTAGTGTCGCTATCCTCATTTCCATGATTGGTGCAGGCGACACGCAGTTGACGGACGCGGCGGTGGGTTTCCCGCTCGTGTCCCGTCGGCACGTCGACCTGGGCCGTTGCGCCACCGCGCTGTGTCGCGGCTGACCGCCGCCGTGCCCCTGCCGGGCTGACGTCTCCACGCTCGTCGCCCCGACCGCCCGCACGCCGGCCCTCCGCGGCCGTTCTGCGCGAAGTATCGCTTCTTCGTAGTCCTTCCTGCGGGCACACGTGTGCCTATTGATGCGCAGGTTCACGGCCGCTCCGTACCGCCACCCCCGTCCCCCACGGTGCCCGTTCAGGAGCCCTGCCTTGTCTGCTGTCGATTCACTCAAGACCCTGAAGAGAACTCCCTTCTGGGCCCAGATAGCCGCCGGCCTCGTGCTCGGCGTGGCCTTCGGCTTCATCGCCAAGGAATACAACGTCTCGTGGCTGACCCAGACGCTCGACCAGATCGGCACGATCTTCGTCCAGCTGCTCAAGCTGGCCGTACCGCCGCTGGTGTTCACCGCGATCCTGGTCAGCGTCGTCAACCTGCGGAACGTCAACAACGCCGCGCGGCTGGCCGCGCGCACGCTGCTGTGGTTCCTGATCACGTCGCTGATCGCGGTCGCGATCGGCCTCACCATCGGCCTGGTCACCAACCCCGGCGACGGCTTCAAGCTGCCGGCCGACCCGGGCAAGGCGCCGAAGACCAACGGTGACTGGCTCGACTTCATCACCGGCATCGTGCCCACCAACATCGTCACCGCCTTCTCCGAGGTCAAGGTCCTGCAGATCGTCTTCCTGGCGGTCGTGCTCGGCTCGGCGATCCTGTCGGTCGGCGCCAAGGCCGAACCGCTGGTCAAGGGCGCCGAACTGGTCCTGGAGATCATCCAGAAGGCGCTGTGGTGGGTGATCAAGCTGTCCCCGCTGGGCACGCTCGGTCTGATCGGCACCTCGGTCGCCACCTACGGCTGGGACCTGATCAAGCCGCTGGGCACCTTCACCGCCGACATCTACATCGGTTGCGCGCTGGTGATGTTCGTGGTCTACCCGCTGCTGCTCGCGCTGGTCGGCAAGGTCAACCCGCTGAACTACTTCAAGGGCGCGTGGCCGGCCATCCAGCTCGCGTTCGTCTCGCGCTCGTCGGTCGGCACCATGCCGGTCACCCAGAAGGTCACCGAGCGCCTCGGCGTCCCGAAGGACTACGCCTCGTTCGCGGTGCCGTTCGGCGCCACCACGAAGATGGACGGTTGCGCCGCGGTCTACCCGGCGATCGCCGCGATCTTCGTCGCCGAGGTCTACGGCGTGAACCTGGGCATCAAGGAATACCTGCTGATCGCGTTCGTCTCGGTGATCGGCTCGGCGGCCACCGCCGGTCTCACCGGCGCGATCATCATGCTGACCCTCACGCTCAGCACGGTGAACCTGCCGCTGGCGGGCGTCGCGCTGCTGCTGGCGATCGACCCGATCCTGGACATGATGCGGACCGCGACCAACGTGGCCGGGCAGATCGTGGTGCCGATCCTGGTCTCTGCTCGGGAGAAGACGCTGGATCTGGAGAAGTACAACAACCCGCGTGATCTGGAAGCGCCCGACGAGCCGGCCACGCCGCACGTCCCGCTCCAGAAGACGGCGGAGCGCGAACCGGTCTCGGTCTGACGCTCCCGCTCGACCGGCGCCCCCGATCCCCTCGTGCCGAAGGGGTCGGGGGCGCTGTCGTTCATCGGCGGGGAGCGGCGGGGGCGTCCTCGGGGTCCTCGACAGGCGCGGGCGCAGGCGCGGGTGCGGGGCCGGGGATGTCGGCGGTGGTGGTGACCGCGGGGCCTGTCGGCTCCGCCGCGGTCGCTCCCTCCGTGGTCGCTCCCTCCACGGTCGTCCCCTCCGCGATGGCCGTCGCCGCGTCCGCCGCGTCGGCGACCGGGGTCGCGCCGCTGTAGCGTCGGGCCAACCGGTGGATGTAGGCGACCAGTTCCGGCGGGTCCTCGATCTCGAAGTCGGCGTCGAGCAGGCTGATGTAGACGGCCAGGTTCTCGATGCTGGACGCGCTCGTCTCGAACAGGCAGGTGTCGTCGTCGACCACCGCGAACGCGCCGAAGGCGGGCGGCACCTTCTCGGCGACCGAGCCGATCGGGGCGCGCACCAGCACCCGGGCGCGGAACTGCCCGCGCGCGCTCTGCACACCCTGGTTCACGAAGGCCGCCACGTCGCCGTCGGCGGGCAGTTCGCGCGGGGTGAAGCGGGGGCCGTGCGGCGGACGCGGGGTGATCCGGTCCATCCGGAAGGTGCGCCAGTCCTCGCGCTTGACGTCCCACGCCACCAGGTACCAGCGGCCCATCCGGTGCACGAGCCGATAGGGCTCGACCACGCGCGAGGTCTCCTTGCCGTCGTGCGAGCTGTACCGGAAGCGCAGTTGCTCGTGGTCGCGGCAGGCGCCGGCCAACACGGTCATCACGTCCATGTCCACGGCCGGACCGGTCTGGCGGACCGGGACGGTGTACTTCTGCAGCGCCTTGACCCGGCGATGCAGCCGGGACGGCAACACCTGGTCGAGCTTGGCGAGGGCGCGTAGCATCGCCTCGTCCATGCCGTCCACCACGCTGCCGGCGGCGATCCGCAGTCCGACCACGATGCTCACCGCCTCCTCGTCGTCCAGCAGGAGCGGCGGCAGCGCCTTGCCGGCGCCGAGGCGGTAGCCGCCGACCACGCCGCGGCGCGCGTGCACCGGATAGCCCAGGCCGCGCAGCCGCTCGATGTCGTAGCGGACCGTCCGCCCGCTCACGCCGAGCCGTTCGGCGAGTTCGGGGCCGGTCCAGTCGGGCCGCGTCTGCATGAGCGAGAGCATGCGCAGGAGTCGCGCGGAGGTTTCCAGCATGCGTCGAAGTCTGCCGGCTCCGGGGTGATCAATCAGGAACGAACATTGCCTGTTTCGAATCTAGTCTCGGAGTTGTGGAAAACAGCGGCGAGAAGACCCTCGCGACCCCGACGTCCCAGTCCCCGGTAGGCCCGCGGCAGCGCTGGCTCGGTCTTCTGGCGGTGCTGGCCGCCACCTTGATGAACCTGCTCGACTCCAGCGTGGTGGGCGTCGCGGCCCCCGCGATCCGCGGCGATCTGGGCGGGAGCTACGCGAGCCTGCAGTGGATCGCGGCCGGCTACACGCTCGCCCTCGCGGTGGGCCTGCTCACCGGCGCGCGGCTCGGCGACATGTACGGCCGCAAGTTCATGCTGATGGTCGGCGTGGTCGGCTTCGTGGTGCTCTCGGTGGCCTGCGCGATCGCCTGGTCGCCGGAGACGCTGATCATCGCGCGGGTGCTCCAGGGGCTGCTCGGCGCGCTGATGATCCCGCAGACGTTCGGCCTGATCCGGGACCTGTTCCCGCCGGCCGAGATCGGCAAGGCGTTCGCGGTGTTCGGCCCGGCGATCGGACTGTCCACGGTGCTCGGGCCGATCGTCGCGGGCGTGCTCGTGGACGGCGACGTGTTCGGCACCGGGTGGCGGATGATCTTCCTGATCAACATTCCGCTGGGCGCGTTCGCGTTGCTGATGGGGTGGCGGATGTTGCCCGACGTGGCGCCGAGCGAGGCGGGCGGGCGGCTGGACGTGGTGGGCATGGCGCTCGCCGGTGTCGGTACCTTCATGCTCGTGCACCCGCTCGTCCAGGGTCGCGAACTGGGTTGGCCGGTATGGTCGTTGGTCGAGTGTGCGGCGTCGCTGCCGATGCTTGCCGCGTTCGCGGTGTACCAGTTGCGCCGCGAGGCGGCCGGCAGGGTGCCGCTGATCAAGCTGGGCGTGTTCCGGCGTCGCTCGTACGCCTCGGGCGTCGGCTTCGTGATGGTCTTCTTCGGCGCGATCGTCGGGATCTCGATGGCGATCGGCCTGTTCCTCCAACTGGGCCTGGGCTACAGCCCGACCCGGGCCAGCCTGACGATGGGCGTGTGGGCGCTCGGCGCGTTCCTCGGCTCCGGCTTCAGCGGCGTGGTGATGGGCAAGCTGGGCCGGCGCATCCTGCACATCGGGCTGGCCGTGATGGCGGCCGGCATCGCCTGGATGTACCTGGTCTTCGCGAACGCCGGGGCGGACATCGGCACCGGCGATCTGCTCGCGCCGCTCGGGCTGTTCGGGCTCGGCATGGGGATGATCTTCGTGCCGGTCTTCGACATCATCATGGGCGAGGTCGAGGACCACGAGGTCGGTTCGGCCTCCGGCGTGCTCGAGTCCGTCCAGCAGTTGGGTGCCTCGCTGGGCATCGCGATCCTGGGCACGGTGTTCTTCGGCGTGATCGGGGCCCAGGCCACGCACAACTTCGACGAGAGCGCGGCACCGAAGCTGCGTACGGAGCTGACCGCGGCGGGTGTGCCGGTGAGTACGCAGGACGCGATCGTGGCCGGGCTGCGGGCGTGCGTGGACGCCCGGGAGAACGCGACCGACCCGGACCGGCTCCCGGCGAGCTGCACGACCGTCCCGATCACCCCGGCCTCCGCCGAGCCGGTCGCGAAGGCGGGCGCCGAGACGCACACCCGCTCCTCGATCGACGCGGTCAAGCGCACGACTCTGCTGGCCTTCGGCCTGACCGTGATCGCCTTCGCCCTGGGCTTCCTCCTCCCCAAGCGAGCCCGGGAGAACCAGTTCACACCGGCGGAGCCGACGTCGCCCTCCTCGACCCGGGAACGCGAGCCGGCCCTGGCCTGACCCCAGGCACCGTCACCGAGCGGCGCGGGACACCCACCACGGGTCCCGCGCCGCTCGCCGTTCCCGCCGGCCTCGGCTTTCGCCCGCCCGGGGCCGGATCCCGGGGCGGTTCGAGGGGTGGAGCGGGCGCGGGAGAATGGTTGTATGACAACGCCCGTCCGGCTTTCCGCGATCGATCTCGTCACGTACACCCCCGGTCTGGCCGCGCTGCTCGTGG
Source organism: Embleya sp. NPDC025285 (assembly GCF_055558835.1). Classification (NCBI taxonomy): domain Bacteria; kingdom Bacillati; phylum Actinomycetota; class Actinomycetes; order Kitasatosporales; family Streptomycetaceae; genus Embleya; species Embleya sp. NPDC025285. The sequence continues at coordinate 159,912 of NZ_JBVHLU010000002.1, read as the reverse complement.
ACGCGGTCGAGGACGGGGCCGGGGTCGGCTTCCTCGCCCCGCTGCCGATCGACGCGGCCGCCGAGTGGTGGGCGGCCCAGGGGGCCGAGATACGCAGCAACCGCACCATCGTGTGGGTCACCTCGGACCACGAGGGCGTCACCGGGACCATCCGGCTGCGCCTGGCCGGCATGCCCGACAGCCGACATCGCGCCGCGGTCGCCGGGCTGCTGGTCCACCGCCGTGCCCGGGGCAACGGGCTGGCCCGCGAACTCCTGGCCACCGCGGAGCGGTTCGCCGCCGCCGCGGGACGCAGTCTGCTCACCCTGGACGCCCCGACCGGCAGCGGCGCGGAGCGCCTGTACAAGCGCGCCGGCTGGATCGAGTCGGGCGCCATCCCGGCTTACGCCGCCGACCCCTCGGGCGTGCTGCGCTCCACCACGATCTTTCACAAGCAACTGGGCTGACGGGCCGAAGGTACGCGGGCCGACCGGGACCGGTTACCGTTGAAGGCGATATGACAACCAAGACCTCCAAGGGCGCCAGGCCCGAGCCGCTCGACGCCCGCCTGGACGCGATCGGCAAGCTCCCCTCCCGCGCCAAGTTCCACCTGCCCGGTCGGGAGCGTACGGTCGCCCAGACGCTGGGTGAATCCGGTGTGCGCTGGTACGCGTACGATCTGGTCGCGCGCCGCCTGGGCCCGGCGCGGCCCAGCAAGGAGGGCCGCCAGACGCCGTACCGGGGCCACCCGGTCTTCGTGGCCCAGCACGCCACGGGCACGTGCTGCCGAGGCTGCCTCGAGGAACTGCACGCCATCCCGCAGGGACGGCAGCTCGACAAGGCCGAACTCAACTATATCGTCAACGTGATCTGTTTGTGGCTGACCCGCGAGATCGGCCCGGTCGCCAAGCCGAGCGGTCGCGCGGCCCGCACTCCGCGCTCGGCGATGCCGACCATCCCGGAGAACCCGACGGGCTCCACCAGGTCCACCCGCGCGACCCGCGCGTCGCGGTCGCGCTGACGGCTTCCCGGCCGCCGGGGGACCGGCTTCCGGGTAACAACTCCCGGCGAAGCGCTCAAGTGCGGGTCGACGTGGCCGACGGCGTCGACGGGTCCTCGGGTGTCCACCCCGGGCGAAGCGCTCAAGGGCCGGTCGACGCGGCCGACGGCACCGACGGGTCCGTGCCGCCGGCCGGCGCGTCGGTGAGGGTCAGGTCGGCGGAGAAGGCACCCCACTTGCCGTCGGGCAACTGGCCCCGGATCTTCAGCACCCGCCCGGCCACCGGCTGATCACCCAGCGGAAGGCTGTACTGCGCCGTACCGGACGGCGGCGCCACCCCCCACATCACCGTGGTCAGGAACTTCCCGTCCAGGTACACCTCGTAGCTCGCGACCGCCCCGTCGACGTCCGGCGGCGTCCAGCTCAGGTCGACGTACGTGCCGTCCACCGCGACCCGAGGCACCGCGCGCAGCCCGGTCGGCGCGGTGTCGCGACTATCGCCGGTGCCCTGCTCGGTGAGCACCGCCGCGGCGTTGCTCTCCGGCGACTTGTTGTCCGCGGCGTCGCGCGCGGTGACCGTGAAGCTGTACTCGGTGCCCGGTCGGAGCCCACTGACCACCGCCGTGGTCAGGTCTCCCGCGACGCTGTGCACCCGCACACCGGCCTGCCACACGTCGTACGCGGTCACCCCCACGTCGTCCGTGGCGGCCTCCCAGGACAGCGTGGCTCCGCCTGAGCCCCGAGCCTGCCCCCGCACGTTCCGCGGCGCGGTCGGCGGTACGCGCTCGCCCTGGGCCACGGACAAGGTCGTGGCCGGCACGACCGCGCTCGCCGGCGACACGTTCCCGGCCCTGTCCCGCGCCCGCACGGAGAACGAGTACGCGGTCCCGGGGGTCAGTCCGCCGACGTCGACCATGTGCCGCCCGCCGGTCACGTCCAGCACCTTCGCGTCCCCGCGATAGACCTCGAACACCGCGACGTCCGGATCCGCGCGCCACATCACGTGCACCGATACCGAACTCGACGCGAGTGCGGTGACCTCGCCGGGCACCGCCGGCGCCGAGGTGTCCTTCCCGTCCTCGGAACACCCCGTCACCACGAGCGCAACGGCCAACCCTGTCAAGCCGATCCATGCCATTCGTCGCGCCACGACGCCTCTCTCCACCGAGAGCAAATTGGTCTAGACATATATGGCACAGCACCCGGCCCGCGAACAAGACACGAGTCGGCACGGACTCACCCGGAGCAGTCCCCCCACCGCTCGTTCAAGCCGCCGTGTGCGGCGCCAGGCGCACGATCAGCTTGGCATCCAACGCTCTCGCCAGCCGCTCCAGCACCTGGATCGTCGGCGCGGTCCCACCTGCCTCGAAGCGAGCCACGGCCGACTGGGTCATCCCGGCGGCGTCGGCGAGGACGGCCTGCGTGAGCCCGTGTCGCTCGCGCATCTCCCGAACGCTGCGCCCGAGCTCGAACGCGATCCGAGTCGCCTCGTCAGCCTCGTCGGCGCCGGCTTCCGCCATGCGCCGCGAGCGGATCTCCTGCCAGTCACTGCGGCCGGTCATACGCTTACTCCTCGCTTTATAGCGCTGATGCTATGAACGTGGATCCGGTTCACCCGTCGAAAGCCGAGCCGTTCGCCCGACCGTGTTCGTAGTGGATGTTCACAGTGGGACGAAGCGGTCGAAGGGAGTGCGTGCGCGGGGTGGGGCGGCGCCTCGTGCGTGCACTCACACGGAACTCCCATGGAACTCGCGTAGACCCCGGCCAGGGCTCGTGCGGTGACCGTGGCGAGCCTGCCCGTGGCGGCGAAGTAACCCTCGTAGTAGCGCTGTTCCCGCACGCGAGGCGTCGCCACCGGCTTCAATGGTTGTCGAGGCGAACGTTTCGGAAGCGGGGGCGGTCCATGATGCGCGTGGTGGCTGTGGGGGCGGCCCTGATCGTGAGCGGCGCGCTCGTGGTCGGGTGTCAGGGCGGTTCGTCCAAGGGGGGTTCGTTCGGCCTGAAGAGCGACCCGCCCACCACGAGCGCGAGCCAGGGGGACCACACCGATCCGCCCCCGCCGCCGGCCCCTCCCTCGCCGGATCCGGTCACCCCCGCGCCGCCGGTGTCCATCACGCCGCGCCCGACCGCGACCACGCGCGCCGACGTCGCGCTCACCACCCCGCAGGCGCAGACGCTGGTCGCGGCGGTCGTACTGGTGCCCAAGGACTGGGGACCGACCTACGTCCCGCAGGAACGCAACTACGAGTACACCGGGCTGCACCGGGTGGTCACCGGCACCGACTGCAAGCAGGTGGTCCAGGGCACCACCCCGGGCGCGCTCGCGACGATGGTGCGCTACGTGTACATCCCGGACGGCCAACCGAGCGTGGACAACCTCAGCAAGACGCTCGCGACCTCCTCGGCGACGGTGTACGCCAACACGGCGGCGGCTCGGACCGACATGAAGATCGGGATCGACGACGGGCGGCGCTGCCCGAACCAGGTGCTCGCCGGCGACGAGAAGCTGACCGGCATCCAGATCTTCGACCTGACCGTCGAGGGCATCGACGAGGTACACGTCGCGCGCGCCCAGTGGGTCAGCGGACGTGGCGGCGCGCCGTTCCAGTACGTGTGGGTGACGGCCCGTCAGGGCCAGATGGTGCTCACCGCGGCCGTCGTCGACCGGGGCGACAAGACCTTCGAGTCGGCCAAGAACCAGGCCGTCGACGCTCTTGCCAAGATGGTCGCGCGTACCCGGGTGCAACTGCGCTGACCCCCGCCAAGCGTGGTGAATACCATGAGGGTTCACGCACACGGGGGGCATCGGGATGTACGGCATCAGAAGAGTGGCGGTTCACGCGGTCGGTCCGATACTCGGCGCCCTGTTGCTCGCGGGTTGCGCCGACGGTGGTGACGATCCGTTCGCGGTGGCTCCCGAGGCGGCGCCCACCAGCGCCGACCCGATGGTCAAGGGCCCGGGGACGAGCGGTTCCCCCTCACGCCCGAGCGCTTCCGCCACCCGCCCGGTCGCCACCACCGCGCCGCCGAGCCGTACCCCCGAGCAGGCACAGGCGCTGGCCACGTCGCTCGCGCTCGGCCCGGAGGACTGGGGGACCGGCTTCGTCCGGCAGAGCATGTACGAGTTCTCCGGCGAGACCTGGACCGACTACGCCGCCGACTGCACGCAGCAGACCGTGCCCCTGGCGCCGAGCATCGTCGGCCAGTGGGTACGCCAGGTGCAACTGCCGGATCCCGGCCGGCCCGCGCAGCTTTCCAGCGGCAGCACCACCGTGATCGTGCACAAGGACGTGCGCGGCGCGCGTGAGCAGGCGCAGAACGCGCGCCAGGTCAAGGACCGTTGCCCGACCCGCACCTACCCGGACGGCACTCAGGCAAAGGACACCCCGGGCGCCCGACAGCCCGCGTTCCCGGAGGCGGACGAGGTGTTCGCCGAGGAGGGCCTGATGTACCCCAAGGCCGGCGGCGGACCGTACCCGTACGTCGTGCTGACCCTGCGCAAGGACACCGTCGTGATGTCCTCCTACTTCAGCGGCCCCACCGCCGAACGGCTTCCCGAAGTACGCACCCGCGCCGGCCAGGCCGGCCGCCTGATGCTCGACCGCCTGCTGCGGTCCTGATCGGGCGCCCGGCCCGGCCCGGGGAACTCGCCGCCACCGCACGGTCGGGCGGACCCCGGCCTCGGTCCGGGCCGGCGCCCGTGCGGTGGAAGTGCGCCGGAGGCCGCCGGGGCGACTAACGTTTCGGTCATGACCCAATCGCACGGCTTTGAGACCCTGGCGATCCACGCCGGGCAGGAACCCGACCCGCTGACCGGGGCCGTGGTTCCGCCGATCTACCAGGTGTCCACGTACAAGCAGGACGGTGTCGGCGGACTGCGCGGCGGTTACGAGTACAGCCGCTCCGGCAACCCGACCCGTACCGCGCTCGAGGAATGCGTCGCGGCCCTGGAGGACGGCACCAGGGCCCTGACCTTCGCGTCCGGTCTGGCCGCCGAGGACTGCCTGTTGCGCGCCCTGTGCGCGCCGGGCGCCCACGCGGTGATCCCGGACGACGCCTACGGCGGCACGTATCGGCTGTTCGCGAAGGTCGCCTCCCGCTGGGGCATCGACTACACCCCCGCGCACGCCGGCGACCTCGACGCGGTGCGCGCCGCGATCCGGCCGGGCATCACGAGGATCGTCTGGTGCGAGACGCCGAGCAACCCGCTGCTGGGGGTGGCCGACATCGCCGCGCTGGCGGCCGTCGCGCACGACGCGGGCGCGCTGTTCGTGGTGGACAACACGTTCGCCTCGCCCTACCTCCAGCAGCCGCTGACGCTGGGCGCCGACGTGGTGGTGCACTCGACCACGAAGTACATGGGCGGACACTCCGACGTCATCGGCGGCGCCCTCGTGGTCCGGGACACGGGCCTGGCCGAGGAGTTGGCCTTCCACCAGAACGCGATGGGCGCGGTGCCCGGGCCGTTCGACGTGTGGCTGACGCTGCGCGGGCTGAAGACCCTCGGGGTCCGGATGGACCGGCACTGCGCGAACGCCGAGCGGGTGGTGGACCTGCTGTCCCGGCACCCGCGGGTGAGCGAGGTGCTCTATCCCGGGCTGCCGGGACACTCGGGCCACGATGTCGCGGTCAAGCAGATGAAGGCGTTCGGCGGCATGGTGTCGTTCCGGGTGGACGGTGGCGAGGAGGCCGCCGTGCGGGTGTGCAACCGGACCGAACTGTTCACGCTCGGCGAGTCGCTGGGCGGCGTCGAGTCGCTGATCGAGCACCCGGGCCGGATGACCCACGCCTCCGCGGCCGGCTCCCCGCTGGAAGTCCCCGGCGACCTGGTCCGCCTGTCGGTGGGCATCGAATCCGCCGACGACCTCCTGGCGGACCTGGAACGAGCCCTGGGCTGAACCCGGCAGCCATCCTGCGGCCCGCGTGCCCCCGAACGCCGGACGGCCCGACGTGGTCGGGCCGGGCCGACATCAGGGCTCGCGGGCCGCCGAGTTCACCGAGTAGGCACGGTTGCTACTTCGGTGCGGGTTGCACGGCGGTACCGGGACACCAGTTGTTCACGTCGCCCGGACGAGTGTGCTTGTTGGCCTTGCCGTTGCCGTCTACGCCGACCCGCTGTTTGCAGGTCGTGCATTGCCACTCGGATACCGCTTGCCTGGAGGACACGTGTTTGCCTTCCTGACGCAGGTACGTGCAGGGGCGCGCCGTTCCTGGATTCAGATGGTGTCCGGACACTGGTAGGCCGCGCCGGGGCGACCACCAGAGCTGTAGGCGTCGTGGAAGTTCAGGCGGATCTTCGCCCCGCTGTGCCAGCGGAGTTCGAGGCCGTAGGGGATCGCACCCAGCGGGTCTTCCTGTGAGTAGCGCGTGCTCACTTGCAGGAGCTCGGGACTTCCGCTGTTGACCACCAGAGCGGCCAGCCACTCCTCGATGTCGGCAACCTTGACCTTGGCCCCGTCGATCGTGGGCACCGATTCGATGCGTGCCGGCGGCTCACCCTGAACCTCGGTCTCCGGTTGGGCGTACTGGTCGCCCTGTGCGGACTCCGCGGTGATGCTCAACTCGACCGTGGCCCCGTTCCTCAGCCGGAACGAGACTCCGTACGGACCCGGGCGAGGAGCCTTCTGCTCACCGGCCTCGGTGCGGATCGCAACATCGGTGACCGCGCCGGACTGCCTGAGCAGCTCGGCCAACCAGGGCTCAAATCGCACGGGACGCATGAGTACCTCTCGACGGGGGTGGGATTCAGCAGTCTAGATTGGGGGGCCGACTGCTCGCGGGATGTCGAATACGAGGCGAAGCTCTTGTGCTCCGCCGGTCGGTCCGGGCGGCGACGGTCCGCCCGAAATCGACGGGTGGAGTCGGCGGAGACGGGCGAAGTCGGCCGAAGGGGTCAGCGCATCGGGTCCGTGCAGGAGGCGCAGGCGGTGACCAGGTTGCCGTTTTCGTCGTAGACGGTGATCGAGATCGGGGTGTCGGTCGCGTAGGTCCACAGGTAGGCGACGCCGGGGAGGCCGGTCGGTCGGATCAGGCGCATCTGTCGGGCGCCCGAGGGGTCGCGCAGTTCGCCGCGCACCGCCGGGGCGGGCATGCTTTGGCCGACCAGGATCGCGACCACCAGGCGCTGACCGGTGGGCGCGTACACGCCCGGGTCCAGGGTCGCCGTGTCCAGCCGGCCGGGCGTGGGCAGGAATCGGCACGTCGACGGCTCCTCCTCGGCCGCCCCGCCCAGACACCACGACGAACCCCGCTCCGGACCCGCGTCGCCGAACCACACCGAGCCGCCCAGTCCGACGTCCGTGCGAATTCGCAGTGGCGCGATGTTCTCGATCGGCCCCACGGGTGTGGGCGTCGGCGCCGGTGGCAGGCCGCCCCCGCCGCCGGTCCCCGGCGTGGCCAACCACAACCCGCCGGCCAGCGCGCCGGCCAGCGCGCACGAACCGAGCACGTGCCACAGCCGTCGCCGGTACGCCCGCCGGCGCGCCCGCCGCGCCAGGTTCGCGGGCAGCGGCCGATACGGGAACTCCGGCGGCTCGGGCACCTCCTCCGCGTCCGCCGACCCGGGCGGCGACACCGTCACGCTCATCGGACCGGCTCCGCTCGGACCGGTTCCATCCGAACCGTCTGCGTCCGAGCCGGTTCGACCCGAACCGGCTCGGCCCCGACCGGCTCCGTCCGAACCGTCCCCACGCCCGCTCCCTGCCCGGACCCGCCGCGCGAGAGCGTCCCGTCGGCCAGTACCTCGGCCATCCCGCGCCGCCACGCGCGGGCCACCGTCTCGATCGGCAGCCCCAGCGCCTCCGCCGCGTCGTACTCGTCCAGGCGCGCGTACAACCGCAGCACCACGGTGGCCCGCTCGACCCGGCCGAGCCGGTCCAAGGTGGTGAACGGCTCGCCCGCGTCGGGGTGTTCGCCGCGATACCCGCGTGGTCCCGGACGCCACGGGTCCAGGTAGCCGGCCAGCAGCGCCCGCCACGCGATGCGTACCGGATCCTGGTCGGGTAGCCGGCTCCAGTTCACACAGGTGTGCGCCAGCGCGCGCTCGACCCGGCGTTCGGCACGTTGCCGGTCGCCGGTGAGCAGGTCGGCGGCTCGGAGCAGTTGCGCGCCGACGCTGTGGACGAAGACGTCGAACTCGCGAGCGTCGCGCTTGTGCACGGTTCCTCCCGCAGATCCGCCGAGCGGATGTCCGGCCGGCCCGATGCCGTCGCCGCTCACTGTGAGGCTGCCCCGCACCCGTTCGGGTAGTCGCGAGTCGCGACATATCGGTTCTCGACATCACGACGCCGACCGCGTGCCCCACCCGACGCCGACCGCGGCCTCGCCCGCCGACGACCGCGATCCCACCCGCCGGCGACGGCGACCACACCTCCCGCTGCCGGCGCGGCAAGAACCGGGACGGCAATGCGGGGTGGAATCACCCGGTCGAGGCCCGGTGATCCCGGTCCGCGCAATATCCTTCGGAGCACCACATCCGATCGACGAACGAGCGGCGATGACACCGGACCAGGCTCATGACGACCCCACCGGCTCTGCCGACCCGCTCTACGACCGCCTGCAGCACGAGGTGGCGCTGTTCGCGCGTCGTGCCGAGCAGACCCGGCTCGGTGCCGTCGGCGAACTGCGCAACTCGATGGACCGCGCGGCCTATCTGCTGCTCGGCCGGCTCGAAGCCGGTGGGCCGATGGGCGTCAAGGCGCTCGCGCAGGCGATGACGATCGATTCGTCCACGGTGACCCGGCAGGTCACCCCGTTGGTCGAACAGGGCCTGGTGGATCGGGTGCCCAATCCCGACGACGGCCGCGCCGTACTGCTCGAACTCTCCGCCGAGGGCCGGGACCGGCTGCACCAGGTGCGGCACGCCCGGCGGCGCCTGATGGCGGAGATCTGCGAGGGCTGGAGCATGGACGACCGCGAGCGGTTCACCGAACTGCTGACCCTCTTCAACGCCTCGATGGAACGCCGCCAGAGCCGGAACCCGGGCGGCTCCTGACCCGGCTCCTGACCCTGCTCCTGACCCGGCTCCCGACCCGGGCCCGACCCGGGCCCGACCCGGGTCCCGAACTCCCGTGACCACCGGGACGGGAGGAGACCCGGCGCATCCGCACGTGCGGTTGGTGCGACACTCGGCGTATGAGCAGTCCTGCCCCGGCCACGGTGACCCTGCACGACATCCGGATCGCGCGAAAGATGCTGGAGAGCGTCGTTCGCGAGACCCCGATGAGGTCGTGTCGGGCGTTGACCGACCGCATCGGCGTGCCCGTGCACCTCAAGTGCGAGAACCTCCAGCGCACCGGATCGTTCAAGATCCGCGGCGCGTACGTGCGGATCGCGGGCCTGTCCGAGTCCGAGCGGGCGCGGGGCGTGGTGGCGGCGAGCGCCGGCAACCACGCGCAGGGCGTCGCACTCGCGGCCCGCACCCTGGGCGTCGCGTCCACGGTGTTCATGCCGGCCGGCGCGCCGCTGCCCAAGGTGGCCGCGACCCGCTCGTACGGCGCCGAGGTGATCCTGGGCGGCGAGAACGTCGAGCACGCGCTGGCCGCCGCGCGGGCCCACGCGGACCGGACCGGCGCGGTGTTCATCCACCCGTTCGACCACCAGGACGTGGTGGCCGGCCAGGGCACCGTCGGCCTGGAGATCCTGGAGCAGTGCCCCGAGGTCAAGACCATCCTGGTGGGCACCGGCGGCGGCGGCCTGCTGGCCGGAATCGCGGTCGCGGTCAAGGCACTTCGCCCCGACGTCAAGGTGATCGGCGTACAGGCGGCGTCCGCCGCCGCGTACCCGCCCTCGCTCGCGGCGGGCGCGCCGGTCTCGCTGCCCTCGTTCGGCACGATGGCCGACGGCATCGCGGTCGGCCGCCCCGGCGAGGTGCCCTTCGCACTGATCCGGGAGCACGCGGACGATATCCGTACGGTCGGTGAGGAATCCCTGTCGCAGGCCCTGCTGCTGTGCATGGAGCGGGCCAAGCTGGTGGTCGAGCCGGCCGGAGCCGCGTCGGTGGCGGCACTGCTGGAGGCCGGCGAGCCGATCGAGGGGCCGGTGGTGGCGGTGTTGTCCGGCGGCAACGTGGACCCGCTGCTGATGCTCCGGGTGCTGCGACACGGTCTGGCCTCGGCCGGCCGCTATCTGTCGTTGCGGGTGCGGATCCCGGACAGCCCCGGCGCGCTGGCCACCCTGTTGGTTCGCCTGGCCGAGACCGACGCCAACATCGCCGCGGTGTCGCACGTGCGCACCGACGCGACGCTGCGGGTCGGCGAGGCGGACGTGGACCTGCAATTGGAGACCAAGGGCCGCAGCCACTGCGCGGCGGTGGTGGAGGCGCTGTACAGCGCGGGATACACCGTCGGCAAGAGCTGAGTCCACGCAGCGTGAAAGCGCCGCCTCGCCGCCGCGAGGTCGCAACGGGCGGCGGGGTGGGGCGAGTCGGCGATGTCGGTGTCGTGTGCTTGGCTGTTGGGCCAAGCCATGTCCGTCCACGGAGGACGCGGCCGAGAGGTATCCGGAGTTCGCCGGCGCACGGCCGGGCGATTCCGGTGGGCTGTCATCCGGACACGAAGAGTTACGCTTCCGGAGAAAAGCGGTCGCATGCTCGGTGCGTTGGGCGCATGGTGGAGATCTGAATCGATCGGCCCCCCATGCCCCCATCCGCACGAGGAGTGATCCACCGACATGCAGGAAGCGATCGTCGCCGAAGGTCTGGTAAAGACCTTCGGCTCGGTCCGAGCGCTCGACGGCGTGGACGTGAGTGTGCCCACCGGCACCGTCCTGGGCCTGCTCGGACCGAACGGCGCAGGCAAGACGACATGCGTGCGAGTACTGACCACATTGCTCAAACCCGATTCCGGGCGAGCCGTGGTGGCCGGTCACGATGTGCTCAAGAATCCCAACGCGGTCCGCCGCTCGATCGGCCTGTCCGGCCAGTTCGCGGCCGTGGACGAATATCTGACCGGCCGCGAGAACCTTCGCATGGTCGGCGAGTTGTATCAGCTCAGCGGTCGCGACGCCAAGCATCGGGCCGACGAACTGCTGGCCCAGTTCGACCTGTCCGAGGCGAGCGATCGGCCCGCCAAGACCTATTCGGGCGGCATGCGCCGCCGGCTCGACTTGGCCGCGGCGCTCGTGGTCAGCCCGCCGGTGATGTTCATGGACGAGCCGACCACCGGGCTCGACCCGCGCAACCGCATGGCGCTGTGGCGGGTGATCGAGGAACTCGTCGCGGGCGGCACCACGTTGCTGCTGACCACGCAGTATCTGGAGGAGGCCGACCACCTCGCGAACGACATCGCCGTGGTCGACCACGGCAAGGTGATCGCGCGCGGCACCGCCGACCAGCTCAAGGCCAAGGTCGGCGGCGAACGGGTCGAGGTGGTCGTACACGACGCGGAGCGCATGGCCGACGCGAGCGAGATGCTGACCTCGTTCGGCAAGGGCGAGTTGGGCGTGGTCAAGCTCCAGCGGCGGATCACCGTCCCGGTCACCGGCGGCGCCAAGCTGCTGGCCGAGATCATCCGCGAGCTCGACGCGCGCGGGATCGAGATCGACGACATCGGGCTGCGCCGACCCACCCTGGACGACGTGTTCATCTCGCTCACCGGCCATGCCGCGGAGTCCGAGGCCGGCAACGGCACGGGCGAGAGCGACTCCGACGAGACGACCGAGGACGGCCCGAAGCGCGGCCTCGACAAGGCGGTGAAGCGGTAATGGCCGTACTGACCAAGACCTCCACAGCCGCGCCCGTGGTCCGCGGCGGCGTGGCCCAGTCGCTGCGCGACTCCCTGGTCATCGCCCGCAGGAACCTGATTCGCATGACCAGGATTCCGGAGATGATCCTCTTCGGGGTCATTCAGCCGGTGATGTTCGTGGTGCTGTTCACGTACGTCTTCGGCGGCTCGATGAAGATCGGTGACAGCACCGACTCGGACGTCTACAAGAACTTTCTGATGGCGGGCATCTTTGCGCAGACCGTCACCTTCGCCACCGCGGGATCGGCCGCCGGTATCGCGGACGACATGCAGAAGGGGCTCATCGACCGGTTCCGCTCGCTGCCCATGGCGCGAGGTGCCGTCCTGACCGGCCGCACGGTCGCAGATCTCGCCCAGACGGCCATCACGATGCTCGTCCTCGCGAGCGTTGCCCTGCTCGTGGGTTGGCGCACCGGCTCCGCCGAGCCGACCACCGCCGGGCGGATCATGGCCGGCTTCGGCCTGCTGCTCCTCCTGGGATACGCCTTCACCTGGATCGGAGCGCTGATCGGCCTGTCCGTGCGCACTCCGGAGGCGGCGACCTCGGGAGGAATCATCTGGCTGTTCCCGGTGACGTTCATCTCGAACGCCTTCGTGGACTCCAGCCAGATGACGCCCTGGGTGCGGCACATCGCCGAGTGGAACCCGTTCAGTGCGACGGTGCAGGCGGCCCGAGTGTTGTTCGGCAATCCGGGTGTCGTGCAGTCCGACGCGTGGCCCATGCAGCACCCCGTGTGGGCGTCGCTGATCTGGTCGGCCCTGATCATCGTGCTCTTCCGCGCGCTCGCGGTGCGCAAGTACCTCCGCGCGACCGGCTGACACCTCGCCGCGCAATCCACGAGCAGGTCCCGCACTCCGGTGCCCCGGAAAAGCAAGCGGCCCGGCTCCCGAATACCGGGAGCGCGGGCCGCTCGGGGTCGGTGCTCAGCCCTTGTAGGGCTTGGCCGCCAACACCTCGACGCTGGTGCTCTTGCCGTTGGGCAGCGCGAACGTGGCCTTGTGGCCGACCGTCCTGCCGTTGATCGCCTTGCCCAGCGGCGACTGCGGCGAGTAGACGTCCACGTCGCTCACCGCGTCCTCGCGCGAACCGAGCAGGAAGGTCGTGGGGTCGTCCTTGTCGCCGTTGAAGATCACGGTGACGACCATGCCGGGCTCGACGACGCCGTCGTCCGCGGGGGCCTCGCCCACCTTGGCGTTCTGGAGCAGGCCGATGAGCTGGCGGATCCGCAGCTCCTGCTTGCCCTGTTCCTCCTTGGCCGCGTGGTAGCCCGCGTTCTCCTTGAGGTCGCCTTCCTGGCGGGCCTCTTCGATCTTCACGGCGAGCTCGGAACGGCCGGGACCCGACAGGTGTTCCAGCTCGGCCTTGAGCCGGTCGTACGCCTCCTGGGTGAGCCAGGTGACGCTTTCGCTGGTCTGGGTCACGGGGTGCTCCTCGTAGGTCTGCGACAGGGGTTGCGTACACGGTGCGTACGAATGAGGTACACGCGGTCCGACCGGCCGTCCGGGCGGGCCCGGTCGGCGGAGGGGGTCACATATACCAGCGCCCCCTCACCGTCCGCGGTGTGAACACCTCGGGTCGTGAGGGGACGAAGCTTCGAGAGTAACAATCTCCCGACGTCTCGGGCAGTCACGCACACCCGGGTGACACGGGACACGATCGGCCGACGGCATCGGCACCGCCGCTCAGCCGACGGTGTGACAGTCCTCCAGCTCGGCGGTGTTGGGCCGGCCCATGGTCTGCAGCGTCTCGGTGCGCTCGATGTGCTTGTCGCCCTTGGCGAAACGCAGTTCGCGGCGACCCACCTCGGCGCCGCCCTCGTCGCGCGAACGCAGCACGCAGACGGCTTCCTTGTCGCTGTCCTTACGGATCTCCACCTGGACCTGCACCGAGGAATCCGAGGTGACCTTGAAGCTCGGAATAGACCCGCGTACGCCGGGGTTCGCCACATCGAGGCCGATCCACACCGTCCCGGCCACGAGCACGACCATGAAGACCGCGAACGCGATCCGCAATTTTCGATCGCTTCGGGTGGCGCCCTTGCCGTAACGGGTGACGGGCGTTGCGCTCACCGGGTCTCCTGCGGGACGGGCCCGGGTTTGTGCCCGAGCGAGATCTATCGGCCACTATATGTCCGGTGCAAGAGCGGCCCTCGACAGGTCCCGGCGGTACGACCCGGCGGCTGGGACACGGGGCACGGATGAGGAGCGACGTTCCGGTGAGTGACGATCGGCTGAGGCTGATGGCGGTGCACGCGCACCCCGACGACGAGTCGAGCAAGGGCGCGGCCACCATGGCGCGCTATGTCGCCGAGGGGGCCGAGGTCCTCGTCGCGACCTGTACCGGCGGCGAACGCGGCTCGGTGCTCAACCCCGCTCTCCAGGGCGACCCGGAGATCGAGGCCAACATCCACGAGGTGCGCCGCAAGGAGATGGACGCGGCGCGCGCGATCCTGGGCGTGGAGCAGGCGTGGCTGGGTTGGGAGGACTCGGGGCTGCCCGAGGGCGACCCGCTGCCGCCGCTCCCGGACGGCTGCTTCGCGGTGCTGGACGTGGACAAGGCGGCCGAGCCGCTGGTCCGGCTGATCCGCGAGTTCCGTCCGCACGTGATCACCACGTACGACGAGAACGGCGGCTACCCGCACCCCGACCACATCCAGACGCACAAGATCACCATGGTGGCCTTCGACGCGGCGGGCGACCCGGACGCGTATCCGGAGTCCGGCGAGCCGTGGCAGCCGCTGAAGCTGTACTACAACCAGGGCATCTCGCGCGCGCGGATCGAGGCGCTGCACGAGGGCATGCTCAGCCGCGGCCTGGAGTCGCCGTACGGCGAGTGGCTGGAGCGCTGGGGCGACCGCGACGAGCGCGACATCACCACGCGCATCCCGTGCGCCGACTGGTTCGAGACGCGCGACCGGGCGCTGATCGCGCACGCCACCCAGGTGGACCCGGACGGCTTCTGGTTCCGGGTGCCGCTCTCGGTGCAGCGCGAGGTGTGGCCGACGGAGGACTACGAGCTGGTCCGTTCGCTGGTGGACACGGATCTGCCGGAGGACGACCTGTTCGCGGGCGTACGGGTGGGCGTGCGGCGCTGACCACCCGCGGATGACCGTACGAGGGCCCGGAGCACGATTCTCCGGGCCCTCGGTGCATACGTCCCGCCGATCGGATGTCACTCTTGTTCACAAGGGGTTCCGATCCAGGAGGTAGTTCGTCATGACACCGCTCGCGCTCCAGCTCGCGGTCGAGGAGAGCAAGGTCACGCCCGGCCTGCTCGGGTTCGTGGTGGTCGCCGCGATCGCGGTCGCCACCTGGCTCCTGCTCAAGTCGATGAACAAGCAGCTCAAGCGGGTGGACTTCGACGAGGACGGCAAGTCGGGCGCCACCGCCGACCGGGCGGCCGAGCCCGAGCGGACCGCCGAGTCCAAGCGGGACAAGGGCGCGCCCGTCGCCTGACCGACCGAATCACCGGCAAACGTCGCCCCGCGGACCGCGAGCGGATCGCGGGCGTGCCGCGCGAGGGCGGAGCGGGCACGGGCGTGCGCCGGCCGGCGCGCTGCGGCTCGACGCCTGACGAAGCTCGGTCGCCGGTGGATTTCGGGCGGGCCGCCGTCGCCCGGACCGGCCGGCGGAGCGCCAGGTCCCTTCCGGTGGGAAGGACGGCCCTCTTCGCTACCCGGCGTTCGGGAAGAGGAGGGTGGGTTCGGTGAGGATGTCCCGTCCGGCCTCGCTCTTGTAGATCTCGTCCACGCTGCCGAACCTGGCCTCGGCGTAGTCGAGTTCCACCAGCGCCGCGCCCCGGCGGACGGATGCCTCGTCGGGGCCCTCGATCTCCACGAAGGTGGGGAGATCGGGCCAGGTGTCGAAGTCGAAGGCGATCTCGCCCAGACGCCACTCCTCGCGATAATTCTCCTGGTGGCGGACCTCCCGGTGGCCGAGCCGGCGAAGGATCTCCGCCATCGCGCGCAGGTCCGCGATCTCGGTCTCGATCTCCGTCGTGCCGTCGATCCTGGTGGAGTCGGTCACCTGCTTGAGGGTGAGCGTGGACCGGGTGCCCTCGTCCCGCAGACGCAGCCACGCACCGCCGTCGAGCGCTTCGCTCTCGAAGATCCAACGGGTGAGGAGAGTCCGGGGAAACGCCTGGACGGCACCCAGCCCGATCAGCTTGTCCCGGAGGCCGGCGACGTCGACGGCCAGGAACTTCGCCTCGTACTCGTGCTTCATCGATCCTTCTTTCCGTATCGGAGCAGGGTGGGTGTACCGGCCGCGACGGGAACCGGGCCCGTGCGGTGCGCCCCCCGCAGGCCCCCGGCACACGCCGACGCGGGGGCCGCGCGATGCGGACGCCGGACTCGACTCGCTCGGCGCGGGCCGGTTGGTGGGTCGGTGGGGTTCGGCGCGCGAGGATGGTGCCATGCCGAATCGTCTCGCTGGGTCCACATCGCCGTACCTCCTCCAACACGTCGACAACCCCGTCGACTGGTGGCCGTGGGGTGAGGAGGCGTTCGCGGAGGCCCGCCGCCGTGATGTCCCGATCCTGCTCAGCGTCGGGTACAGCGCGTGCCACTGGTGCCACGTGATGGCCCACGAGTCCTTCGAGGATGAGGCCACCGCCGCGATCGTCAACGCGAACTTCGTCGCCATCAAGGTGGACCGCGAGGAACGCCCGGACGTGGACGCGGTCTACATGGAGGCCACCGTCGCGATGAACCACGGCCAGGGCGGCTGGCCGATGACCGTCTTCGCGACGCCCGACGGCGAGCCGTTCTACTGCGGCACGTACTACCCGAGCGAGGCGCGCCGGGGCATGCCCTCGTTCCGGCAGGTGATGTACGAGATCAACAAGGCCTGGGTCGACCGCAACGACGAGGTGCGCCGCACCGGCCTGCAAATCGCCACCTCCCTGGCCGCCCCGCGCGACCTGCACACGGAAGGCGACGCGCCCACCGCCGAGGACCTGGACACCGCGCTGACCCTGCTCGCGCGCGAGTACGACCGCGTGCACGGAGGGTTCGGCGACGCGCCCAAGTTCCCGCCGTCGATGGTGCTGGAGTTCCTGCTGCGCCACCACGCCCGGACCGAGTCCGAGGCGGCCCTGGAGATCGCCCAGGAGACCTGCGAGGCGATGGCCCGGGGCGGGATCTACGACCAACTCGGCGGCGGCTTCGCGCGCTACTCGGTGGACGCGGCGTGGGTGGTGCCGCACTTCGAGAAGATGCTCTACGACAACGCCCAGTTGATCCGGGTGTACACCCACCTGTGGCGGGCCACCGGAAGCGAGTTCGCCCGCCGGATCGCGCTGGAGACGGCCGACTTCCTGGTCCGCGAACTGCGGACCCCCGAGGGCGCGTTCGCCTCGGCGCTGGACGCGGACAGCCCGGACGCCGAGGGCAGGTCGGTCGAGGGCGCGTTCTACGCCTGGACCCCGGCACAACTGGTCGAGGTGCTGGGCGAGGCGGACGGCACGTGGGCGGCCCGCGTGTTCGCGGTCACCGAGGAAGGCACCTTCGAGCACGGCATGTCCGTCCTGCAACTGCTCGACGACCCCGAGGACGTCGAGCGACTGACCGACGTGCGGGCCAGGTTGCTGGCCGCGCGCGAGGAGCGGGCCCGGCCGGGCCGCGACGACAAGGTGGTGGCCGCGTGGAACGGGCTGGCCATCGCGGCGCTGGCCGAGGCCGGCACCCTGTTCTCCCGCCCCGACCTGCTCGATGCCGCGCTCGCGGCGGCCGACCTGCTGCTCGCGGTGCACCTGGGCGGCGACGAGGACGACGAGCTCGGCGACCGGCTCGTGCGCACGTCGCGCGACGGCCGACCGGGACCGAACGCGGGCATCCTGGAGGACTACGCGGACGTCGCCGAGGGCTTCCTCGCGCTGTACGCGGTGACCTCGGACGACGCGTGGCTGACCTTCGCCGGCGTGCTCGTGGACGTGGTGCTGGGGCACTTCGTAGACGAGGACGGCGCGTTCTACGACACCGCCGACGACGCCGAGAAACTCTTCCGCCGACCGCAGGACCCCACCGACGGGGTCACCCCGTCCGGCTGGACCGGTGCGGCCGGTGCCCTGCTCGGCTACGCGGCGCACCTGGGCTCGGAGGACCACCGCGAGGCCGCCGGCCGCGCGCTCGGCCTGGTACGGATGCTGGCCGCCCGGGCGCCGCGACAGATCGGCTGGGGCCTGGCGGTCGCCGAGGCGTGGTTGGACGGGCCGCGCGAGATCGCCGTGGTCGGCCCCCGCGACGACGACGCGACCTGGGCGCTCTACCTGACCGCGCTGATGTCCACCGCCCCGGGCGCGGTGGTCGCGATGGGCGACCCGGCCGAGGAGTCGCCGGTACCGCTGCTGCGCGACCGGCCGCTGGTCGGCGGCCTGCCGGCGGCGTACGTGTGTCGGCACTTCACCTGCGACGCCCCGGTGACCGACCCGGAGCAACTGGCCGAACAGGTGCTGGCCAAGGCGGTGGCCCGAGCCTGAGCCACCCCGCACGCGGGGCGGCTCGGCCCCTACGGGGCCGGTTGCGCGTCCGCTGCGCGGCCGGGGTCCGCCGGTCGCTCCGCGCTGGGTTGCTCGGCCCCTACGGGGCCGCTTGGTGGTGTGGTGTGGGGGTGGCGGGCGCGTAGCGGACGTGCATCCCGGGCGCGTAGCGGACGGCTCGACCGTGACCGCGTAGCGGGCATGCGACCGGTCGGGCAGACCGGTGCTCGGCTCCTACGGGGCCGGTTGCGCGTCCCCTACGGGTTCGGGGTCGGGCCGGTCTCTCCGAGCCGGGCTGCTCGGCCCCTACGGGGCGGGTCGCACGTCCGCTGCGCGGCCGGGGCCGGAGCCGGGCTGGGCGCTGGGTGGGCGGGTTGGTGGTGTGGTGTGGGGGTGGCGGGCGCGTAGCGGACGTGCATCCCGGGCGCGTAGCGGACGGCTCGACCGTGACCGCGTAGCGGGCATGCGACCGGTCGGGCAGACCGGTGCTCGGCTCCTACGGGGCCGGTTGCGCGTCCCCTACGGGTTCGGGGTCGGGCCGGTCTCTCCGAGCCGGGCTGCTCGGCCCCTACGGGGCGGGTCGCACGTCCGCTGCGCGGCCGGGGCCGGAGCCGGGCTGGGCGCTGGGTGGGCGGGTTGGTGGTGTGGTGTGGGGGTGGCGGGCGCGTAGCGGACGTGCATCCCGGGCGCGTAGCGGACGGCCCGACCGTGACCGCGTAGCGGGCATGCAATCGGCGCGCCGACGGGGCGCCGCCGCGCCTCTCACGGGCTGTCCCCCAACCCCCGCTCCAACAGGCCCAGGGACTCGTCGGCCAGCGCGACCAGGTCCCCCGTGCAGCCGTCGCGGGTCCACCCCACGATCGCCTCCGCCAGTGCCGCGCCGATCGCGGCGGCGGCGACCCGTAGTTCGAGATCGTCGGCCGAACGTCCGGTCCCGGCGGCGAACGCCTCGGTGATCATCGCCCAGGTCTGCATCTGGTGCTCGTAGTTGCGCCGGCGCAGCGCCGGGACCTCCAGGATCAGGGTCATCCGGGTGACCAGTTCCTCGCGGTCCTCCTCCAGGATCTCGCGCAGCGTGTCCAGGATGACGGTGCGCATCACCCGGAGCAGGCTCATGCCCTCGGGCGCGGTCCGCAGGATCTCCACCATCAGGGGGTCGTACTCGTCGGTGAGCACGATGTCCTCCTTGCTGGGGAAGTAGCGGAAGAAGGTGCTGGGCGAGATCTCCGCCGCCTCGGCGATCTGGTCGACGGTGGTCGCGTCGTAGCCGTGTTCGCGGAAGAGCCGGTAGGCCTCCCGGCGGATCGCCTGGCGGGTCTTGATTTTCTTGCGCTCGCGCAGTCCTACGGGCGAGGCGGCCAGGTCACGGATGGAGGACTCCTTCGCGGTCATGCCTCGATTCTCCCGGTCCGGCCGGGCTCGCCGCCGGCGCCGGTGCGTCGGCGATGCGCCGGGGCAGGAAGGTTGCCACCGCGACGCCGAGCACCAGTGCGCTGACGCCACAGATCAGCAGGCTCTGGTTCATGCCGTGCACGAACGCCTCGCGGGCCGAGTCCAGCAGTGCCGGGTCCGCGCCGTGGGCCGACACCTTGGCCGCGCCGCCGATCGAGTCGCGCGCGGCGTCCGCGACCGGGCCCGGGCGTCCGGTGGTGTCGATCCGGTCGAAGTAGGCGGACGCGAGCACGCTGCCCAGGATCGCCACCCCGAGCGCACCCGCCATCTGACGCAGGGTCTGCACCAGGGCCGATCCCATCCCGGTACGCTCCGGCGCCAGAGTGGCCATGCACGCGTCCATCGCGGGCACCAGCGACAGGCCCAGGCCCAGGCCGGTCACGGTGAGCCAGCAGGCGATCGACCCGTACCCGTCGTGCACCGAGCCGGTCGCGCCCAGCAGCAGCCCGCAGCCGAGCACGAACAGGCCGCTGGGGATGACCACCTTGTAGCCGAACCGCGCCGCGAGCTTGGAACTCGCCAGCGAGGCCACGAACAGTCCGGCCAGCAGCGGCAGCAGCCGCAGGCCGGTGCCGAACGCGTTGTGACCGTCCACGGCCTGGAACCGCTGCGGGACCAGGAACAACACGCCGGCTATCGCGAAGGACGGCACCAGGGCGGCGATCGTGGCCCACAGGAAGTTGCGGTCGCGGAACAGGCCCAGGTCGATCATCGGCCGCGGGGCCCTGGTCTCGCGCACCACCAGGCTCGCGATGATCAGCACCGCCGCGCCGAACAGCGCGAGCACACGCGCGTCGCCCCAGCCCCACTCGGGCGCCTCGATCAGCGCGAAGATCAGCGTGGTCAGCCCCGTGACCACCAGCACGGTGACCGCGATGTCCACCTTGGGGGCGTCGGCCGAGCGCGACACCGGGAGCAGGAACCCGCACACGAACAGCGCCAGTCCGACCATCGGGATGTTGATCAGGAACACCGAGCCCCACCAGAAGTGCTCGAGCAGCAGCCCGCCCAGGATCGGGCCGAGCGGGATGCCCAGCGCGGTGCTCGCGGCCCAGACCGAGATCGCCTTGCCGCGCTCGGCGGCCGGGAAGAGCGAGGGCAGGATGGACAACGACAGCGGCATGATGAACGCTCCGCCGATACCCATCAGCGCACGCGCCGCGATCACCCCCTCGACCGAGCCGACCAGCGTGCCGACCACCGAGCCGACGCCGAATATCGCGAGCCCCACGAGCAGGAAGCGGCGCCGGCCGTAGCGGTCGCCGATCAGTCCGGCCGGAAGCATCAGCGCCGCGAACACCACGATGTACGAGTCGGCGATCCACTGCAGGTCGCCCGTGCTCGCGCCCAGTTGTTCGCTCATCGTCGGCATCGCCACGTTGATGATCGTGGTGTCCAGGCCGACCACCAGGAGTCCGACCACCAGCGCGCCCAGCGCCCACCACCGCCGAGGGTCGGGCGGCCCGTCGGCTTCGTTCGCCCGATTCGGCTCATGCTTCGTCGCATTCATGACAGTCTCCATCTATTGAGTGCATCTGCCTTATGACAGTAGCTCTCAAAATCTAGTGACAGTCAACTTCCTCGGCAAAGAGCAGCCCAAGCTCGGGGGAAAACCCGGAAAAGCCCGAAGGCCCACGACTCCGTTCGGAGTCGTGGGCCTTCGGGCCGATGAGTGGGGAACGATCAGTCGAGTGCCACCAGGGCCACGGCGACGAAGTGGCTCGCGAAGGCGAGCAGCGTGAAGGCGTGGAAGACCTCGTGGAAGCCGAACCATTGCGGCGAGGGGTTGGGTCGCTTGATCCCGTAGACCACCGCGCCCAGGCTGTAGAGCACGCCGCCGACGATCACCAGGACCACCACCGCGACGCCGCCCTCGCGCATGAACTCGGGCAGGTAGAACACCGCCGCCCAGCCCAGCGCGACATAG
Source organism: Embleya sp. NPDC025285 (assembly GCF_055558835.1). Taxonomy (NCBI): domain Bacteria; kingdom Bacillati; phylum Actinomycetota; class Actinomycetes; order Kitasatosporales; family Streptomycetaceae; genus Embleya; species Embleya sp. NPDC025285. Next base: position 138,334 of record NZ_JBVHLU010000002.1, on the reverse strand, counting down.
ATGGGGGTGTAGAGCCAGCGTGGCGCGCCGATCCAGAAGACCCGGAAACCGATCCCGGCGAGCGCCCCGATCCACACCACCCAGAGCAGGATTTGATCGCTTTTGCCCAGCAATAGAATGGTCAAAGGGGTGTAGGTGCCCGCGATGATCAGGAAGATGTTGGCGTGATCGAGTCGGCGCAGCACCGCCTCGCCGCGCGGTCCCCAGTTGCCTCGGTGGTAGACCCCGGACGTGCCGAAGAGCATCGCCGCGGTCAGCGCGAACACACCACACGCTATGCGGGACTTGGTATCCCCGGCCAAGGCGACCAGGACGATGCCGGAGGCCACGGCGAGGGGAAAGGTCCCCGCGTGGATCCATCCGCGCAGCTTGGGTTTGATGGGCGTCAAGGGCGCCGTCAAGGCGTGCGCGTCCACACTCATGTCGCCGAGTGTACTTACGCCCACGTAGGTTACTGGTAAGTACGAAGTGAGACGCATCACGGGAGATCTTGTCCCGGAGGGGCGCGAAACCGCACGTCTTTGGGGTTTTCGGTCCGGTACGGGGCACAACTTCCAGGTGGGGACCTGTCCCGGGCGGTTCCGCGTTCGGATGACCGGATAAAATCCCCGCAACCCTCAACCCCGACGCCGGGGACTCGCCGTCCCAGGCGCGAAATGGAGCGATCGTGGCCAACGAGGTCCCGACGAAACACAGGCAGCTGCTCGACTGGGTGAGCGAGATCGCCCGGCTGACTCAGCCCGACCGAATCGAATGGTGTGACGGTTCGGAAGAGGAGTACCAGCGCCTCGCCGACCTCCTCGTCGAGAAGGGCACCTTCCGCAAGCTCGACGAGAACAAGCGCCCCAACAGCTACTACGCGACCTCCGACCCTCGGGATGTCGCACGCGTCGAGGACCGGACCTACATCTGCTCCGAGAAGGAGGAGGACGCGGGTCCGACCAACAACTGGATAGCCCCGGCCGAGATGCGTACCAAGCTCGGCGGCCTGTTCGCCGGCTCGATGCGTGGCCGCACGATGTACGTGGTGCCCTTCTGCATGGGTCCGGTCGGCTCGCCGCTGTCCGCCTACGGCGTGGAGATCACCGACTCCGCCTACGTCGCGGTCTCGATGCGCACGATGACCCGGATGGGTCAGGCGGTGCTGGACTTCCTGGGCACCGACGGAGAGTTCGTCAAGGCCGTGCACACCGTCGGGGCCCCGCTCGCCGAGGGCGAGGCGGACGTGCCGTGGCCGTGCAACAGCGAGAAGTACATCACGCACTTCCCCGAGGACCGGGAGATCTGGTCCTACGGCTCGGGCTACGGCGGCAACGCCCTGCTCGGCAAGAAGTGCTACGCGCTCCGGATCGCGTCCGTCATGGCGCGCGACGAGGGCTGGATGGCCGAGCACATGCTGATCCTGAAGCTCACGCCTCCCTCGGGCGCCGAGCCGAAGTTCATCGCCGCCGCCTTCCCCTCCGCGTGTGGCAAGACCAACCTGGCGATGCTCCAGCCGACCATTCCGGGCTGGAAGGTGGAGACCGTCGGCGACGACATCGCGTGGATGCGGTTCGGCGAGGACGGCCGGCTGTACGCGATCAACCCCGAGGCGGGCTTCTTCGGAGTCGCGCCGGGCACCGGCGAGCACACCAACGCCAACGCGATGAAGACCATGTGGGGCAACTCGGTCTTCACCAACGTCGCGCTCACCGACGACAACGACGTCTGGTGGGAGGGGATGACCGAGGACAAGCCCGCGCACCTGATCGACTGGAAGGGCAACGACTGGACTCCCGAGTCGGAGACCCCCGCCGCCCACCCCAACGCGCGGTTCACCGTCCCCGCGTCGCAGTGCCCCACCATCGCGCCCGAGTGGGAGGACCCCAAGGGTGTGCCGATCTCGGCCATCCTCTTCGGCGGTCGTCGGGCCAGCGCGGTTCCGCTGGTGACCGAGTCCTTCGACTGGCAGCACGGTGTCTTCCTCGGCGCGAACGTGGCGTCGGAGAAGACCGCCGCGGCCGAGGGCACGGTCGGCGAGCTGCGCCGCGACCCGTTCGCCATGCTGCCGTTCTGCGGCTACAACATGGGCGACTACATGGCGCACTGGCTGGACATCGGCCAGGCCACCTCGGCGGACAAGCTGCCGAAGATCTACTACGTGAACTGGTTCCGCAAGGACGCCGACGGCAAGTTCGTCTGGCCCGGCTTCGGTGAGAACAGCCGCGTGCTCAAGTGGATCGTCGAGCGCCTGGAAGGGCTCGCCGACGGTGTGGACTCCCCGATCGGCGTACTGCCGACGCGCGAGTCGCTGGACCTGAAGGGTCTGGACCTCACCGACGCCGAGCTGGACCTGCTGCTGAGCGTGGACCGGGAGATCTGGAAGCAGGAGGCCGCGCTGGTCCCCGAGCACCTGGAGAAGTTCGGCTCGCACACCCCGCAGGGACTGTGGGACGAGTACAACAAGCTGGTCGCGCGACTCGACGACCGAGGCTGACTCGACGTCGAAATACCGGTACGCTCCGGGCCCGGCGGGATCTCTCCCGCCGGGCCCTCGGCGTTCGGAAAGCCACCCTCGGATGAGCGCGCGACACGCCGTCCGCGAGCCGACCTTCACCGCATCTTCACGCCCGCCCTCCGCCGCGTGATGTCGAGCGGGTGTCGGACGGGAGTAGGGTTTTCGGCGCGGGTGATCACGGACGGAGGAGCAGGTGGACATGGGCCTGCGGGACCTCGCATACGGCGCATACGGCAAGCGCATCGAGGCGTCGCTCGACCGTACGGTGATACCGCGTCACGTCGGCGTCATCCTGGACGGCAACCGCCGCTGGGCGAAGGCGTACGGCGAACAGGTGGCCGAGGGACACCGCAAGGGTGCCGACAAGATCCACGAGCTGCTCACCTGGTGTGAAGAGGTCGGCGTCGAGGTGGTCACGCTGTGGCTGCTGTCCACCGACAACCTCAATCGGCCGCCGGAGGAACTGGCCGATCTGATGGTGATCATCGAGAACGCGGTCACCGATCTGGCCGCCGCGCGGCGCTGGCGGGTGCACCCGGTCGGCGCACTGGACCTGTTGCCCGAACACACGCGCGAGGTGCTCAAGCGCTCCGAGACCGAGACCGCGGACCTGACCGGCGTGTTCGTCAACGTCGCGGTCGGGTACGGCGGTCGGCACGAGATCGCGGACGCCGTGCGCTCGCTGCTCGTGGAGCACGCCGGCAAGGGCACCTCGATCGAGGAACTGGCCGAGGTGCTGGATGTCGAGCACATCGCCGAGCACCTCTACACCCGCGGCCAGCCCGATCCCGACCTGGTCATCCGAACCTCGGGTGAACAGCGGCTGTCCGGTTTCCTGTTGTGGCAGAGCGCGCATTCGGAGTTCTACTTCTGCGAGGCCTTCTGGCCGGACTTCCGCAAGGTCGACTTCCTCCGGGCGCTGCGCGACTACTCCGCCCGGCATCGCCGCTACGGCGCCTGACGCCTCGTCATCGTGCCTGCGCAGAGCCGGGATTCCATCGGCATGTGATCATCCGGTTTGTGTTGGAGTCCCCTCGGACGGGAATAACCCCGTCGGGCCGGCACACATCATGTGGGCCGGTGCGCTATGTGGGTGACACCCCGTCACCTGCCCGGGAGGCCCTTCCGTGCACTACAGGCTCCACAGTTCACGGCGACAGGAGGGCCGGGCACCCGGCCTTCGGGCCGGGGCCCGGACTCCGAGCGATCAGGGCGCACGGTGCGCGTGCCCTGAGAGGGGGCGAGGCACTCCGTGGCCACGATCCAACGCCGTGCTCCGCAGCACCGGACGTATGTCCTCGACACCAGCGTGCTCCTTGCCGATCCGTCGGCGCTCTTGAAGTTCGACGAGCACGAGGTGGTTCTTCCCGTCGTCGTGATCACCGAGTTGGAGGCCAAGCGGCACCACCCGGAGCTGGGTTACTTCGCCCGTCACGCGCTGCGGATGCTGGACGAACTGCGCACGCAGTACGGCCGCCTGGACGCCCCCGTACCGATCGGGGAATCCGGCGGCACGCTGCGGGTGGAGCTCAATCACATCGACGCGACCGTGCTCCCACCCGGATTCCGGCTGGGCGACAACGACTCGCGCATCCTGGCGGTGGCCAGGCACCTCATGGCCGAGGGACACGATGTGACGCTGGTGTCCAAGGACGTGCCGATGCGGGTCAAGGCATCCGCGGTGGGACTGAGCGCGGAGGAGTACCGCGCCGAACTGGTGAACACGTCGGGCTGGACGGGGATGGCCGAACTCCAGGTGGAGGCGGCCGACATCGACGCCCTGTTCGAGCACGATCGCACCCACATCGAGCAGGCCGCCGACCTGCCCTGCCACACCGGACTGGTCCTGGTGTCCGAACGCGGCAAGGCGCTGGGCCGGGTCACCGCCGACAAGCAGGTCCGCCTGGTGCGCGGCGACCGGGACGTGTTCGGCCTGCACGGACGCAGCGCCGAGCAGCGGATAGCTCTCGACCTGCTGCTCGACCCGGACATCGGCATCGTGTCGATGGGCGGCCGGGCGGGCACCGGCAAGTCGGCGCTGGCGATGTGCGCGGGCCTGGAGGCGGTGCTGGAGCGTAATCAGCACCGCAAGGTGATGGTCTTCCGTCCCCTGTACGCGGTCGGCGGCCAGGAGCTCGGCTACCTGCCCGGCACCGAGAACGAGAAGATGAGCCCCTGGGCCCAGGCGGTCTTCGACACGTTGTCGGCGGTCACCACGTCCGACGTGATCGAGGAGGTGGTCGCGCGCGGGATGTTGGAGGTGCTGCCGCTCACCCACATCCGCGGCCGGTCGCTGCACGACGCGTTCGTGATCGTGGACGAGGCGCAGTCCCTGGAGCGCAACGTGCTGCTGACCGTGCTTTCGCGGATCGGCAGCAATTCGCGGGTGGTGCTCACCCACGATGTCGCGCAGCGGGACAACCTGCGGGTCGGTCGGCACGACGGGGTGGTCGCGGTGGTGGAAAAGCTCAAGGGGCATCCGCTGTTCGCGCACGTGACGCTGACCCGGTCCGAGCGCTCGCCCATCGCGGCCCTGGTGACCGAGATGTTGGAGGACCTGCCGGGCTGACGGATGCCCTGGTGGGAACGGTTCGACCGGCCCCGCCGTCGACGTCTCGACTGCTTCGAGACGTCGACGGCGGGGTCTCGCCGTGTCCGCATATTCCGGGTGGAAACGGTCTCGGGTGAAAAGGGAAAAGGCTTGGCCGTTCCGGGAGTTGTGATGTTCGCCACGCCCCGGGAAATTGCTTCCGAATGTTTGGCTGAGGCAGGCTGCTGGACTTGTAAGACCCCCGCGTACGGCTGTGCCCGACAACTCAACACATGACCTGCTGTACGCCGCCCACGCACGCGCCGAGTGAACCACTCGGCGCCGGGGCCGAAACACTCCCTCCGGGAGTGTGGGAAGACCGGGGGTTGGACTCGTTCGCCGCTTCGCTCGCGGTGCGCGCCTGCCGGAAGGAACGTGTGTGAGCCGGATCTCGGTTCGGGGGATAGCCGTGGCGTCCGCCACCGCTGTCACGGCCGTTGGCGCCGTCGTCGGATTCAGTGGCACGGGCGTTTCCGCGTCCGCCGACGCCCAGACGGTAGACGAAGCGAGCACCACGAAGCTTCTCGAGGTTCCTGCCGCCCCCCAGGCGCAGCAACTGAGCACTGGTATCACCCACCAGGCCGACGCGCAGACCGCCGCCTACGACGAGGCGCAGCGGGTCCAGGCCGAGGAGGCCGCCCGGGTCAAGGCCGAGCGCGACGCCGCCGAGAAGGCCGCCGCGGAGAAGGCCGCGGCCGAGAAGGCGGCGGCGGACAAGGCCGCGGCCGACAAGGCGGAGGCCGACCGCAAGGCCGCCCAGGAGCGCGCGGCGCGTTCGGACAACCGCGGCGCGGTGGAGAAGGTGTCGGCGTCCGCCGCCGATGCCCAGGCGATCGCCAAGTCGATGATGAGCGCGAGCGCGTACACGTGCTTCAGCAACATCGTCACGAAGGAGAGCGGCTGGCGGGTCGACGCGACGAACAAGTCGTCCGGCGCGTACGGCCTGATGCAGGCGCTGCCCGCGAGCAAGTACGCCTCGGCCGGCTCCGACTGGCGGACCAACCCCGCGACGCAGATCAAGTGGGGCCTGAGCTACATGAACGAGCGCTACGGCAGCCCGTGCCAGGCGTGGACGTTCTGGCAGAGCCACCACTGGTACTGAGTGGGCCGCGAGTCGATCGACTCGCCCATGAACACGGGTCGAGCCCCGCACGCCGTCCGGCGCGCGGGGCTCGATCGTGTCCGGGGCCGACCGGGACTCAGATGCGTTCGATGATGGTGCCGGACGCGTTGGCGCCGCCCGCGCACATCGTCACCAGCGCGAACTGCTTGTCGGTGCGCTCGAGTTCGTGGAGCGCGGTGGTCAACAGTCGACCGCCGGTGGAGCCGACCGGGTGGCCGAGCGCGATCGCGCCGCCGTTGACGTTGACCTTGTCCAGGTCGGCCTTCTGCACCTGGGCCCAGGACAGTACGACGGACGCGAACGCCTCGTTGACCTCGAACAGGTCGATGTCGGACATCGACATCCCGGAGCGGGCGAACAGCCGCTCGGTCGCGTCGTTGGGACCGTCCAGGTGGTAGTGCGGGTCGGCGCCGACCATCGCCTGGGCGACGATCCGCGCGCGCGGACGCAGGCCCAGCGCGCGGGCCTTGTCCTCGTCCATGATCAGCAGCGCGGCGGCGCCGTCGGAGATCTGCGACGAGTTGCCCGCGGTGTGGATGCCGTCCGGCAACACCGGCTTGAGCTTGGTCAGGCTCTCGATCGTGGTGTCCCGCAGACCCTGGTCGCGGTCGACCAGGACGGTCTCACCGGTGGGCTTGCCCTCGGCGTCCAGTACGGGGGCCTCGACCGTGATCACCTGCGACGTGAACCGGCCCTCTTCCCACGCGCGCTTGGCGTTGGCCTGCGAGCGTACGCCGAGCGCGTCCACGTCGGCGCGGGTGATGCCCCGGTTGCGGGCGATCCGCTCGGCGGCGGTGAACTGGTCGGGCAGGTCGATCGCCCAGTCCTCCGGCTTGGACTTCTGGCCGGGCTTGGCGGTGTGCCCGAGCGGGTTGCGGCTCATCGACTCGATGCCGCAAGCGACTCCCGCGTCGATGGCGCCGGTCGCGATCAAACCGGCGATCAAGTGCACCGACTGCTGGGCGGATCCGCACTGGCAGTCGATCGTGGTGCCGCCGGTGCGGGTCGGCAGTCCGGCGTACAGCCACGCGTGCTTGACGATGTCGCCCGACTGCTCGCCGGCCTGGGTGACGCAGCCGCCGATCACCTGGTCGACGAGTTCGGCGTCGATCCCGGCCCGTTCGATCAATCCGCGCTGGGCGGCGGCGAGTAGCTGCACCGGGTGCAGACCGGCGAGCCGGCCGTTGCGCTTACCGATGGGCGTGCGCACGGCTTCGACGATGACGGGGTTGCCCATGAGGTCGCTCCTAGCGAGTCCTGTGTGGCCGGTCCTCGGGGCCGGGCCACGGGTGGCGACGCATTGATCCAGCCTGATCTCACCCTGCCCCAGGTGTATGACTAAGTCAAGGATATGATCGGGGTGACACCGGGGCTCTCGATCCTCCCGGAACCTGGGAATCTCCCGATCGCCTGCTCCGCTCGATCCGGGCGCCCCCGCGCCGCGCCGGATCGCCCCCGTGCCCTTGCGGCGGGTGGGTTCGTTGAGGCCGGTGGGGCGGAGAGGGACTACCGGAACGTGAGATTCCGCATGGGATTCCCAGGCGTACTACGCTTGGCACGTGTTGAGCGATCGAGCGGGTGCGGAGCGTCACATCAGGCCGCGAGCGGATCGACGCGCGGAGATCATCAGACACGCCTGTGCGCTGTTCGCCAAGCGGGGCTACGGAGCCACCACGGTCCGCCAGATCGCCGAATCCGCCGACATGCTCTCGGGCAGCCTGTACCACCACTTCCCGTCCAAGGAAGCGATGTTGCTGGAAGTGCTCGACACCTTCTTCGCCGACATCATGAGCCGCCAGCGGGCCACCGTCGAGCGCGGCGACGAGCCGATCGCGACGCTGCGCGGTCTGCTTCGGGACAGCCTCGAAGTGATCGGCAACAGCCCCGACGCGGCGATCGTGGTGGTCGGCGAGTCGCGGCGACTCTCCCGCAGCGAGGGCTTCGTCTGGCTCTCCGATCGCACCGCCGAGGCGTCCATCCTGTGGGGCCGGGTGCTGCGCCGGGGCATCGAGGACGGCAGCCTGCGTCGGGACCTGCACCCCGTACTGCTGTCGCTGATGCTGCAATCGGCGGTGTGGGGGATGGCGCAGTGGTACCGGCCGAGCGGGCGCTACGACCCGGACGCGGCCGCGGGACGTCTGGTGGACGTGTTCGTGCGCGGCATCGTGCGGCCCGGGCGCTACGCCTCGCAGCGGATCTGCAATCTGCTCGGCCCGGCCCGCTACGCGGCGCCGACGCTGCGTCGGGTCGGCCCCGTCGAGGACGCCAGGGTCGAGGTCGAGCGTCGGATGGCCCGGGTGCCGCGCCGGACCGACGCGCGCACCCGGATTCGGATCGCCTCGAACCTGCTCTTCGAACAGGACGGGTACGCGGGCACCACGGTGCGTCGGATCGCCGACCTGGCCGGCGTACCGGTCGGCAGCCTCGCGCATCACATCGGTTCCAAGGAGCAGTTGCTGGCCGAACTGCTCGGCGAGTTCCTCGGCGACCTGCGCACCGCGTTCGACAAGGACGCGGCCGCGCGGCCGACCCCGGTGGAGCGGTTGGCCGGGCTGATCGGGCGGACCGTGGAGGCGCACGCGTGCCACGGCGTGTCCACCGTGCTGGCGATAAACGAGGTGCGCGGCGACGAGTTGCCGGCGAGCCGACTGGCCGCGCAGCGCGCGAAGGTCTCGGAAACCTGGACCCGGGCGCTGTCCGCCGGCATTCGCTCCGGCGACTTTCACCCGGACCTGGACCCGGTGTTCACCCAGCGGGTGCTGCGCACGGCGATCTCGACCGGGAGTCGGATCTATCGCGGGATGGGCGTCCGGGACGCGGTGGGGCTGTACCGGGAGGTCGCGTTGGTGGGGATGGGGGCGGCGTGAGCGCGCGGTATGGGGTGTCGGGGCCCGGACCCGGGCCCGGACCGGTTCGGCTTCGGCGGGTGACTCGGCTGCGTGGGCTGACCCGGCTGTGGTGGGCGACGGGTGCCTTGTGGGTGACCCGTTCGCGGTGGGTGATTCGCTCTCGTCCGGTGTCCCGCTCGCGCGCGCGGCGATGAGCGCGCGGCGCGGGCGCGGACGCACGAGAGCCCGCCCCCGGATGGGGACGGGCTCTCGTGATTTTCCGGCGTTGTGGTGCCATGGTGCCGTGGGGTGTTCGCCGGTGGGCGATCAGGGCGTGCTCAGCCCTGGTCGGTCTCCAGCGTCACGCCGACCGCGTGGATCACGGCGGCGATCTTGATCGCCTCCTGGATCGTCTCGCGGGGCACGCCCTCCTTGCGCAGGACCTGCTCGTGCGACTCCAGGCACCGGCCGCAGCCGTTGATCGCCGAGACGGCCAGCGACCACAGCTCGAAGTCGGCCTTCGGGGCACCCGGGTTGGCCATCACGTTCATCCGCAGCCCGGCACGGAGGTTGCTGTACTCCGGGTCGCCGATGAGGTGCATCGAGCGGTAGTAGACGTTGTTCATCGCCATGATCGCGGCAGCGGCCTTGGCGGCGGTGAACGCCTCGTCGGACAGTCGGCTCTTGGCCTCGGGTTCGAGTTCGGCGACCACCTTCGGGCTACGCGTGGCGATGGCGCAGGCGAGGACGGTGCCCCACAGCGTCTGCTCGGCGAGCTTCGAGTTGCCGACGACCGAGCCCAGGTTGAGCTTGAGGTCCTTGGCGTATTCGGGCAGAGCGGCCTTCAGGACGTCGAGACCCATGGATCAGGCGTCCATCAGCTTGGCGGCGTCGAGGGTCTCGCCGCCCTTCTGCCAGTTGCACGGGCACAGCTCGTCGGTCTGCAGCGCGTCGAGGACCCGCAGGACCTCGTCGGGGTTACGGCCCACCGAGCCGGCGGTGACCATGACGAACTGGATCTCGTTGTTCGGGTCGATGATGAAGACCGCGCGGTCCGCGACACCGTCGGCGTTGAGCACGCCGGCGGCCGAGGACAGCTCGCGCTTGAGGTCGGACAACATCGGGAACGGCAGGTCGGTCAGGTCCGGGTGGTCCTTGCGCCAGGCCAGGTGCACGAACTCGGAGTCCACGGATACGCCGAGCAGCTGCGCGTCGCGGTCCTGGAAGTCCTCGTTGAGGCGGCCGAACGCGGCGATCTCGGTCGGACACACGAACGTGAAGTCCTTCGGCCAGAAGAACACGACACGCCACTTGCCGTCGTAGGACTTGTTGGTGATCTGCTCGAAGGCCTTGTCCGCCTCCAGCGACACGACGCCGGTGAGGTCGTACTCGGGGAACTGGTTACCGACAGTAAGCACTGGATCTCCTCCGCGAAGGGGCCGGACTGGCAGGTTCACCAGCCCGGTCGGACGTACGGTGATCACGATGCCACGGCCAAATTGATAGATGAAATAAGCAATGCCTCAACCATTGATCGTGATCACCTATCAGTGCGTGCGTGGCGGGAAATGCCCAGCTCAACGCACACGCTCGCACGTTCGACCGCCGATCGGGGGTCACCGTGGGCGGCGGAGGAGGAGCATACGCGCCGATCGGTCGAACACCGAATCGGGACATTGCGATGATCTTGCGATCGACGGGGCGGGCGTTGGCGGGCCTGCGTCGTGTGCGCCGAGTGGGTGACGGGCTGGCTTACGCATGGTGATGGGGGCGGCGGCGCTACGGCGAACCTGGCATCGCCGCGCCGGGATCGTTCGGCGCGGCTCCTGTGGTCACGTACGCCCGCTCGCCTGCGCGTCGGGGGCGAACGGCGGGTCGTCCCACTCGGCCACGGGACCGGTGGGCAGGTCTCGTTCGAGGTCGGCGAGCAAGGCGAACCAGGCGGGACCGGTGGGTGGTTGCACGGTGGCGAGGGTGCCGTTGGAGACCGCCCACAGTTCGGTGATCTCCCCTGGCGGGCGGCGGGCCGCATCGTCCTTGCCGACGTAACGCACCCGTCGATACAGGCGCGGGGGTGGGAGTCGGAGGACCACCAGGGCCGGCAGCCGACACGTGAACTCGACCCCGCTCTTGGCGCGCAGGTAGGCGCTTCGCCCGTTCACGGCGGTGAGGATGCCCTCGCGTCCGGTGTGGCCGTCCCGACACCACGCGTCCCGATAGCGCGCGACGAACGCGGCGGCCTTTGCAATCTCCTCGCCGGTCGACCATCCCGCGACCCGTTGCGTCGGGGTCATGGCATGCGTGGTCGTCGCCTCGCCCGTCCCGTCGGGGACTGCGGCCCGGAGCGGGCGGTCGAGGCGCACGAGCGCGGTCGAGGTGCCGAAGACCGTCCACACGACGGCGGCGGATGCGCCCATTGGCTTGGGAACGGCCCGACCAGGTCCGGGAATCGGCAGCCGCATCCGCCGATCCGGCACCCGTTCGAGCGCCGAGCGACCGCCCGAGTCGCGCCGGCCGATACCTGCGAGATCATCTGTCATCGTTGACCCGTGTCCTCTCTGTTTGTGTTGGGCACGCCGGGGGTGGGGTCAGCTGTCCAGGTCGCCCCCACCCCCTCCGCCCGTCCCGTGATGTGGGGCGGGGCGGCGTAGGACCTCGGTGCGCGGGGAGTGTCACGCGCGCAGCGAGGCGACTTTCAACGGCCGTGTGTGCCGGTGACCGTCGCGGATCGTGGGTGCGTCCGTGATGGGCGGCGCGCGATCGCCACGGCGAACCACACGTCCTTCCCGGCCGCATGCACCACATGGCCGTTGGCGCAGGCGAGCGCCTCCACGCGCACCAGCCCGCGCCCGCCCTCGGCGTCCAGGGCCGGATCTGCGCAACGCCGGGGCGGACGGGGGTACTTGTCCCCAACAGCCACCAGAAGTCGATTCGCAGTCGACAGCCGCCAGACCCGCACCCGAGTCGCCCCACCGGCATGCCGAACCGCGTTGCTGTGCAGTTCGGCAAGACACACCCGAACCTCGAAGGCGGTGTCGCAGTCGCCCCCGACGAATCCGACGACGCCGTCCACGAGCCCCCGCAGCGACTCGGCATCGATCCGCGTGGTCAGCCGGGCTATCAACTCCGCTTCGGGCGTGGGTTGGGCGTCTTGGTCGAGAAGGGTGAGGGAGAGGCTGGACGGCGATGAACCCATGCATCACTCCTGGTGCGAGTCGCTAGAGCCATCTCGCGCAGAGTGCGAGATTGCGGACCGTGCGTGAGTGGCGACGCAGCCTGAGCATGACTTGTCAGGAATGTAAATTGCAAGTCGTAACTAGAAACTCGACAACTTTGGCGCTGTGATGGTCTCTCCAGTCACACTGCTGCCTGGAACTCGCATGCGAGGGGGATGAGATGGCTGACGCGCCGACCGTGCGGCGAAGGCAACTGGCAAGCAAGCTGTTGCGGCTGCGTTTGGCCGCAGGGCTCGATCAGGCTGATGTGGCGGCCCGGTTGGAGTGCGACGACTCGAAGGTGAGTCGCATCGAGACGGGGCGCTCGGGTGTGCGGCCCAGCGACTTGCGCATGATGCTCGACCTTTACGGTGTCGACGATCCCAACGAAGTCGAACAGATGGTGAAGGCCGCCCGTGAGTCGCGGCGTCGGGGTTGGTGGGTTCAATACTCGCTGGGGAAGACGTTCGCGTCCTTTGTGAGCCTGGAGGAAGAGGCCACCGCGATCCGAGTCTTCGAGACCCAGTTTGTGCCTGGACTGCTCCAAACCGAGGGATACACGCGAGCGATCTACAAGGTCTCCGAGCGGGTCACGGACCCGGCTCAGGTGGACGCCTTGGTGCGGGTGCGTCAGCAGCGGCAGGTAAATGTCTGGCGCGAGGGCCGAACCGTCGAACTGTGGTTCGTCATTGGGGAGGTCGCCCTCCGGCATGCCATCGGTGACGCGAGTGTGCGGATCGAGCAACTCCGCCACCTGATTGAGTTGTCCGACCTTCAGCACCTCGAGATCCAGGTGCTGCCGCTTGTTTCGAGTCTCTACGCTGCCATCGAGGGTCCGTTCAACCTGCTCAGCTTTCAGGCGGGCGAGCCGGACGTTGCCTATGAAGACACAAGTACGAGCGGGCTCTTCGTCGAAGACCCGGCAGATGTTGCGAACTTCGACCGGGCCTTCAGGCGGATCACGGCAGGTGCGTTGCCGCCGAGCGAGTCCCGTGAACTCATCGAAAAAATAGCGAAGGACCTGAAATGCGCGTAGGGGACTCCGGAATGCTCGGAAGCCAGTGGCGGAAGTCGAGCTACAGCGGTGGTGGGGAGTCCTCCTGCGTCGAGGTTGCATCCTTCGGGCGCTTCGCCGGCGTGCGTGACTCGAAGGTAGCCAACGGTCCGGCCCACCTGTTCACTTCCGCCGCTTGGGTCTCGCTCCTGAGGGTCATCCAGGAGTAGGCGGTCCCGAATGCCTATGGCCTCCGTGGTTACGGAGGGCTCTTGCCTGCTGACATGGCATCGGCGTCACTCGAAAGAGTGGTGCACTCGATTTCGGGTCACGATTTGTGTTTTACCTCTTGCGGCATGGGCTTCACCGAGCCGACACTCACAGAAAGTATCCGCTGCATCACGAGAGGTGTTCGCATGGGCAGCGACCCGCAGAAGGGCAACAAGGACAACGACAGCAACAGCGGGAACAAGCACGGAGGGAAGGGGCCGGGGGAGCACGGAAACCCCAGCGACGGCCAGAATCCGGCACCGGCGCAACCGAAGCCCTGAGGACGAGATGACGCAGGACGAGATCAGCCCCGAGGCCGGACCGGATGGACTGGCCTCCGAGCTCATCGCGAGCGGCGTACTGGCCGACGAATGGGCGTCGGCCCTCCGAGTCGCGCCTCGACACCTCTTCGTGCCGGACGTGATCTGGCCGGGGAGCGGAAACGGTGTGCGGCATGGGGGCCGTCTGGTTCGTCAGGACGATCCCGACGCGTGGTGGGCGAGCGTGCACAGCGACGTACCGATCACGACGCAATGGGACGACGGCACCTACGACGGACTCGGAACGGGCGTGCTCCCTTCGTCTTCGAGCAGCATGCCGACCATGGTGTTCACCATGCTCAACGCGCTGGGCGTCGAGGACGGCGATCGAGTCCTCGAAATCGGCACCGGGACGGGGTGGAACGCGGCGCTGCTCTCCGCCCGCGTCGGCGCCCGAAACGTCGTCACCATCGAAGTCGATCAGGACGTTGCGCACTCGGCCCGCAAGCGCCTCGCATCGGCAGGCTTCGAGCCGCGTTGTCTCGTGGGCGATGGTCGGGTGGGACGCGCAGACCTCGCCCCGTTCGATCGGGTGATCGCCACCGCGTCCGTGGGCCACATCCCGCCTGCCTGGACAGCACAGACACGACCCGGCGGAGTCGTCGTGACGCCATGGGGTCCGTTCTACGGTGGCGAAGGAATCGCCCGCCTCGTCGTCGGCCGAGACGGTTCCGCATCGGGCCACTTCGTTTCGTCCTCGGCCTTCATGCGGATGCGCCAGGAACGCAAGATCGAGCCCCCGCGCTCGCGCTACCTGACCGACCCATGGCCCGCAGCCGCCGAACGCGCGGTGACCACTCTCTCGCCCGACGATGTCGGCGATTGGATCGCGATGTTCGCGATCGGCGTGCAGGTCCCAGGCGTCTTCCTGGACATCACCGGCGGCGGAACCAGTGGTGACGAGCCCTACCGCCTCTGGCTGTTCGACACGGACGTCACCAGTTGGGCAACCGCCGACCACATTCCCGGCGCCGACAGCTTCGAAATCGCCCAATCCGGCCCACGCCGCCTGTGGACCGAACTCGAAACCGCCTGGCGCTGGTGGGACGACCAAGGTCGCCCCGACTTCCACCGCTTCGGCCTCACCGTCGACGCGACCGGCACCGAACAACTCTGGCTGGACGACCCGCGCAATCCCGTTCCCCTCCGACACCACTGAACCCCGGCGAACCCCGCCCTCGTCGAACCCCCCCGTCCGCCCAGTGCGACCGAGAGGCAACGTGGATTCGGTAGCTGCGGAACTCGACATGCGCATGATCGAGCGTCTCGACGGCGGCAGGCTCACCACCCGTCGAGCAGCTTCGGGTCGTGGTCACCCACGAGGGCCAATCGATCAGCCCTGGCCGAGATGATCGGTGATTGCGTTTCCTCGCGGCAAGCTCTTGCCGAGCAGGTCGCCGCGAAGGGCGGGTCCGTCGATCCGGCGTGGCGCGCGGCGGTTGAGGCGGTTCCGCGTGAAAGCTTCCTCGGTGGTGCCGTGTTTCGGCCCAGTGGGAGTCGGTGGGAGCCCGTTCGGCGGGCGAAGGTGGGCGAGGACGCGTGGATGCGGCTCGTCTACTCGGATGAGACGTGGGTGACCCAGGTGGATGGGGTTCATGTCGCCGACGTCGAAGGGCCGGTGGCGGGCAGCCCCACATCCTCGTCGACATTGCCGTCGTTGGTGGTGCGGATGTTGGAGGTGGCGGGCATTCGGGACGGTGACCGGGTGCTGGAGATCGGGACCGGGACGGGATACTCCACTGCGATTCTGTGCCATCGGCTCGGGGACGTGAACGTCACGTCGATCGAGTACGACCCCGGCGTCGCTCGGCAGGCTGCCGGAAATCTTCGCGCGGCCGGGTATGAACCGAACCTCGTAGTAGGTGACGGGCTTCTTGGCCATGAAGCGGGGGCCGAGTACGACGCGGTCATCGCCACGTGTTCGGTGCGGCATGTCCCGGTCCCGTGGTTGTGGCAGGTGACCGACTCCGGCAGCGTCACGACCACCCTCGGCGGATGGTTGCCCGCCTCCGGGCTGGTGCGGCTCACCCTCGGCGACGACGACATCGCTTCGGGCCGGTTCGTCGGCGACACGGTCTCCTATATGCTCGCGCGCCCACACGAGCGGCCGCCCCATCCCGTTTTCCATCGGTATGAGGGCATGACCCGCGATTGTCGCGTCGATCCCGACCTGATCGAGGGGTGGACCGGAGCGTTCGTTGCCCAACTGGCGGCGCCATCCGCAGAGTTGATGACTTCGGCGGACGGTTTGATCCTTTGGGACGTCGCTACCGGGTCGCAGGCTTGGACCGAGGAAACCGGCGGCGGCCACGTCGTCCATCAGCATGGCCCGCTTCGGTTGTGGGATCAGGTGGAGGATGGGCTCACCGCGTGGCAGGAGGCCGGTTCGCCCGACCAGTCCGAGTTCGGGCTCACCGTGGCTGCCGACCTCACCCAAACCGTTTGGATCATCGGGCCTGATGGTCCCTCCTGGCGGCTTCCCGTTTGAAAGGGTGCCTCGTGCGGCGCGGGGCCCGGGCGCCGACGGCTCATTCGCCGAAGGACGCAACTGTTCACCGGCGCCCGGGAAACCACGCTCCGATCAGTCTCACATCGGGTGGGTGCGCCAGAAGTCGACCGCCTCCAGGAAGGTGGGATCGGTGACCACCCGGAGCACCTGCTCGTTGCCCACCGGGGGCGCCGAGTCGGTGCGCTCGTCCCGGAACAGCGTGAACATCACCTGGGCACCGTGATATTCGAAGTGCGCGATCGGGGTGGACGGGGCCGCGACCGCTCCCTTGTCACCGGTTTCGCCGCCCTTCGTGGTCGCGATGTGACCCACCGAGATCACGCTTCCGTCCGGCAGCCGCCCGTCGACGCACGGAAGCGGCGGGTTCTGCGGCGCCCGCTCGGCGCACGGCTTGTTTCCGGCCAACCAGGCGCCGTCGCCCGGCCCGGCCTGCGCCGTGGCCCCGGCCGGGTCGATCTGCGAGTCCACCCGGACGGTGATGTTGTACGTCTTGTCGCCCGAGACCAGCCGGTAGGAGTTCATGCCGTCGTCCGGGATCACCATCCGGCCCGCGTCCGCGGGCAACAACCCGGTGAGCACGTCCGCGAGCTTCTGCTTGAAGGCGTAGCGCAGTTCGGCCTCGGCCCGGGTGGGTTCCTTGACCTTGCCCTTCTCCGTCGGCGGGACGTGCACCGTCGGATACGCCGTCGTCGGCGCGGCCAGCGGCTGGTCCGTGGGCCAGTTCGCCGGGATCAACGGCAACTCGCCGGACCGCGAGCCGCCCGCCCGGGTCGTGTCGGTGCCGGCCCACGGCGCGAGCAGCAGGGTCGGCACGGCGATCGCGGCGACCGAACCCAGGCCCACCGCGCCCATCACCGCGCGCGAGCGCAGCCGGAGCCGGCGGCCCCGGCGCACCGCGCCCGGGACCAGGTCGGGCAGCGGAGGCAACTCCGCCGTGGCTCGATCCAGCACCAGCCGAAACTCCCGATCCGTACCACCCGTACCGTCCGTACCGTATTCACGTGGCATGGCGATCCCTCAGCTTTCCGTCGCGTACAGGTGGAGGTCTCCGAGTTCGGCCCGGAGTTTGGCCATCGAACGGGCGCACTGGCTCTTGACGTTGCCGGTGCTACAGCGCAACAGTGCGGCGACGTTCTCCACGCTCAGGTCCTCCCAGTAGCGCAGGATGACCATCACGCGTGGCTTGGGCGGCAGCGTCGCCAGTGCCGCGAGCAGGGTCAGCCGCAGATCCGGGTGCCCTTCGACCGTGTGCGTCTCGGAGGCCAGTTCGTGCGCCGCCCTTTCCCGCCGCCGGCCGCGCTGCTCGCTCAGGAAGGTGCGGCTGAGCACGGTCTTGGCGTACGCGTCCAGGTTCTCCGCGCGGCTCGCCCGCCTCCAGTGCCGAAACAGCTTGGCCAACGTGGTCTGGGCCAGGTCCTGGGCCCGGTCGGCGTCGCCGCACAACAGGTACGCGGTGCGATAGAGCTGATGTTGGCGCGCTCGCGCGTACTCCTCGAAATCTCGCTGTCCCGCCGTCGGCATCTGTGCCCCCTTGGTGTCACCCCGTTCAGAGCAGCCGACGGGCGAAAGGGTTGCAGCCGGATCCGCGCGAATCCGAAAAAGAAAGCGGGCCCGACCGGAGTCGGGCCCGAGCGTGGTGGTTCGGCTAGGCGATGCGGACGTTGTCCGCCCAGTCGTCCGGGAGTTGCGGCAGCGGCCAGGCCGGGTTCGGACGCCAGTTCTCCCATCCCTGGTCGAACGGCGCGCCCCAGGCCCGGATCGCCTCGACCGCGGCCCGGCCCTCCGCCTCGATCGCCGCGACCTGCTCGTCGGTGAGCCGACCCGCCTCCCGGGAGGCGGCCAGTTCGTCCTGGTCCTTGTACTCCCAGCGCCGGTCCGGGGTGACCCACACGTCCAGCACGTGGTCCTCGGTGTCCACGCCGCCGGCCCACCGGGTACGCGGGCGTTCGAGGTTGACGTACCAGCCGGAGAAGCGCCAGTCGGCCTGCCAGAACAGCCAGACCGACCACGGTTCGCCGGGCCGGGCCAGCATCAGCACCCCCGTCCCGGTCCACTCGACGATCGAGGGGATCCGGCCGAGTCGGAATCTGCGTTCGATCGGGGCCGTGCGGATATCGGATCCGTCCGGCAACATCGGCTTGACCCGTGAGGTGCCGCCGGCCAGCCAGACGGCGAGCTGGTCCGGGTCGTCGCGGACGACGGTCACCGGACGACAGTCCAGGACCTGATCGCCGCGCAGATAGCGCCACAACACCTGGTCACCGGGAGACCAGGTGCCGGCCGCGTGACGGGGATCCTCGAAGTGCTCGTGTATGCGCAGGATGTTGGACATGACCTTGATTTACCCAGCGCCCGTGACACCTGACCGTGAGTCATGTTACGGGTGGGTCATCATGCGAAGAACATCACGGGTGTGGGCGTACACACCCGTCGCCGTGTGTGCGTCGCGTGACGCGTGGGGTCACGGTCGGGTCATCCCGAGCACGTCCAGCGCCGCGTCGAGTTCGGCCTCGGTCAGCCGCCCCTCGCGCACGTGCCCGCGCTCGATCACCACCTGCCGGATCGTCTTGCGCTCGGCCAGCGACTGCTTGGCGATCCGCGCCGCCTCCTCGTAGCCCAGGACGCGGTTCAGCGGGGTGACCACCGACGGCGACGACTCGGCGTACTCGCGCATGCGCTCCACGTCGGCCTCGATGCCCGCCACCGTGCGATCGGCCAGCACCCGGGTCACGTTGCCCAGCAGCCGGATCGACTCGAGCAGGTTGCGGGCGATCACCGGCAACATCACGTTGAGCTCGAAGTTGCCCGCCGCTCCGCCGAAGGCCACCGCCGCGTCGTTGCCGATCACCTGCGCGACCACCTGGCCGACCGCCTCCGGGATCACCGGATTGACCTTGCCCGGCATGATCGAGCTGCCCGGCTGCAGATCCGGCAGGCGGATCTCGGCGAGCCCGGTGCGCGGCCCCGAGCCCATCCAGCGCAGGTCGTTGACGATCTTGTTCAGGCCGACCGCGATGGTGCGCAACTGGCCGGACAGCTCCACCAGCGCGTCCCGCGCGCCCTGCGCCTCGAAGTGGTCGCGCGCCTCGGTGAACGCCAGTCCGGTGGAGGCCGCGATCTCCGCGATCACCCGCGCCGAGAACCCCGGCGGGGTGTTGATGCCGGTGCCCACCGCGGTCCCGCCCAACGGCAGTTCGACCACCCGCGGCAGGCTCGACTGCAACCGCTCGACGCCGTAGCGCACCTGCGCCGCGTACCCGCCGAACTCCTGCCCCAGGGTCACCGGTGTCGCGTCCATCAGGTGTGTACGGCCGGACTTGACCACGTCGGCGAACTCGGTCGCCTTCGACTCCAGCGTGGACGCCAGGTGGTCGAGCGAGGGAATCAGCGCGTGGGTGACCGCTATCGCCGCCGCGATGTGGATCGAGGAGGGGAACACGTCGTTGGACGACTGGGACGCGTTGACGTGGTCGTTGGGGTGGACGTCCCGACCCAGGCGCTCGGTGGCCAGGGTGGCGAGCACCTCGTTCATGTTCATGTTCGAGGAGGTGCCCGAGCCGGTCTGGAACACGTCCACCGGGAACTGCTCGGCCCACCGGCCGTTCACGACCTCGGCCGCGGCCTGCTCGATGGCCTCCGCGACGTCCTTGTCCAGCACGCCGAGTTCGGCGTTGACCCGCGCCGCCGCGCCCTTGATCCGGGCCAGCGCCTCCACGTGCGCGGGCTCCAGTCGTTGCCCGGAGATCGGGAAGTTCTCGACGGCGCGCTGGGTCTGCGCGCGCCACTTGGCGGCGGCGGGCACCCGTACCTCGCCCATCGAGTCGTGCTCGATCCGGTATTCGCCGGTCGGACCTGCGGTCGGTGCTGCCTCGGACATCGCTGCGGCCTCCTAGAAAGCGTTCCCAGGGCCACAACGGCTCGTCGGCCCGACCTTGTTCCTGACGAGGTGACCCGACGGGTGGCTACCCGATCACCACGACGTGCAACGTGCGCGGCCCGTGCACACCCTCCACCCGGCGGAGTTCGATGTCGCTGGTTGCCGAAGGGCCGGAGATCCAGGTCTGCGGCCGGCGCGGATCCAGCCGGGCGATCGCCTCGGGCACGGTGCCCACGATCTGGTCGGCGCGCACCACGCACAGGTGGTAGTCGGGCAGCAGGGTGAGTACCCGGCGACCCTGGTCCGGGCCGGTGTCCAGGACGATGGTGCCGGTCTCGGCGATGGCGAGCGCGCATCCGGTGGCCACCGCGTCGATCTCGCCGAGCGTGTCCCGGCTCAGCTCGGGCGAGTCCACCACCAGATCGACGCCGAGCCGGGCCAGCCAGGACAGCCGCCTCCCACGGGGCACCACCAGCCGGGTCACGCCCGCGCGGCGCAGCAGCTCGCTCGTGCCCAGCAGCAGGTCGTGGGCGTCGTGCGCGCGCAGCACGGCGGCCTCGTAGTCGGCGACCCGCTCGGCGAACCGGCCGACCACGTCCAGGCCCACCGGACGCTCGCGCCGGTACGCCCGACGCACCGGCGGCGGCTTGGGTCGGTCGTCCAGGGCGGTGCGCAACCGGTCCAGGATCACCGTACGGGCCTCGCGGTCCGCCTCGTATCGCTCCACCGTCATTCCTCCAGACCACCGTCGGTGCGCTTGTGCCAGGTCCGGAACGACTCGGGCGGCGGCGCCGGCGCGTCCCGGTCGGCGAACCACGCACCGAGCGGGCCGGTGAACCGTTTCGGCAACGGCACCCGACCGATCACCCCATGCCTGGTGAACCGCGCGCCGACCCCGGCCACGTGTTGCGCGAAGCCGATCCGCCACGGCTTCTCGAAGGCCCACCGCACGGCCTTCATGCCGGCGTCCTCGGCCCGGTCGTGCGGACCGCGCCCGCCGTCCACAACCTGTGCACGAAGGTGCACGAGCACCTCGGGGATGTCGATCCGCACCGGACAGGCGTCGAAGCACGCGCCGCACAGCGAGGACGCGAACGGCAACGACGCGGTCTGCGCGTCCACCCGGTGCCTGGCGATCCCGCGCAGCTGCGGGGTCAGGATCGCGCCGATCGGCCCGGGATACACCGACCCGTACGCGTGTCCCCCGGTGCGCTCGTACACCGGGCACACGTTCAGGCAGGCCGAGCACCGGATGCAGCGCAGCGCCTGCCGGCCCACCGGATCGGCCAGCACGTCCGAGCGGCCGTTGTCGAGCAGGATCAGGTGGAACTCCTGCGGCCCGTCGCCGGGCGTCACCCCGGTCCACATCGAGGTGTACGGGTTCATCCGCTCACCGGTCGAACTGCGCGGGAGCAGTTGCAGGAACACCTCCAGGTCGCCCCACGTGGGCAGCAACTTCTCCACACCCAGCACGGTGATCAGCGTTTGCGGCAGGGTCAGGCACATCCGCCCGTTGCCCTCCGACTCGACCACGCACACCGTGCCGGTCTCGGCGATCGCGAAATTGCCGCCGGAGACCGCGACCTCGGCCCGCAGGAACTTCTCCCGCAGATGCCGGCGCGCGGCGGTGGCCAGCGCACCCGGCTCGTCGCTCAGCCGCTCCGGCGCGGGCCGGCCCACCTTGCCCATCTCGCGGACGAAGATCTCCCGGATCTCGGCCCGGTTGCGGTGGATCGCGGGCACCAGGATGTGCGACGGCAGGTCCTCGCCGAGCTGCACGATGAGCTGGGCCAGGTCGGTCTCCCACGCGTGGATACCGGCCTCGGCCAACGCGTTGTTGAGCTCGATCTCCTCGGTGGCCATCGACTTGACCTTGACCACCTCGTCCACGCCCTTGGCCCGGACGATCTCCACCACGATCGCGTTGGCCTCGGCCGCGTCCCGGGCCCAGTGCACGACGCCGCCCGCCGCGCGGACCGACACCTCCAGACGTTCGAGGTGGGCGGGCAGCCGGGCCAGTACGTCGTCCTTGATCGCCTCGCCGGCGCGCCGGAGCAGTTCCCAGTCCGGCAGTTCGGCGACCACCTCGTCGCGCCGGGCCCGGATGCTGTGCGTGGCCTCGCGCAGGTTGGCCCGCTGCACGTCGTTCGCCAACTCGGCGCGCGCGGCTTCGGGGAAGGGCGGCATCCCGACGAACGTGGGTTCCCTGCGTACGGGCGCGGTCATCGCGTCACCTCCGGTCCGTGGGCCCGCGCCGCGTCGAACCCGGAATCGGCGCCCAGGGCCGGCCCGTACGGCGGCACGTCCGGCAGCGCCGCGGTGTGCGCCAGGATGTCCGCGAGGTGCAGGACCCGAATGCCCGCGTGTTGCCGCGAGGCGAGTCCGCCGATGTGGGTCAGGCACGAGTTGTCGCCCGCGCACAACACCTGGGCGCCCGATTCCAGCACCGCGGCCACCTTGTCGTCGCCCATCGCCGCCGAGGTCTCCGCGTTCTTGACCGCGAACGTGCCGCCGAACCCGCAACACTCGTCCGCGCGCGGCAGGTCCACCAGGGTCAGGCCGCGCACCGCGCGCAGCAGCCGGGTCGGTCGGTCGCCCACCCGCAGCAGGCGCAGCGAGTGGCAGGTGGGGTGGTACGCGACGCTGTGCGGGAAGTAGGCGCCCACATCGGTCACCCCGAGCACGTCGACCAGGAACTCGCTGAACTCGTACACCTTGGCCGCTACCCGCGTGACGCCGGCCGGCAGCGTGCCGCCCGCCTCGCGGGCCACGCTCGCGTGGTACTCGCGCACCATCGCGGTGCACGACCCGGAGGGCACGATCACCGCGTCGTAGCCCTCGAAGGCGTCCACGAAGGAACGCACCAGCGGCACCGCGTCCTTGCGATACCCCGCGTTGAAGTGCATCTGCCCGCAGCACACCTGGCCGTACGGGAACTCCACCTCGTGTCCGAGGCGCCGCAGCACCCGGACCACGGACTTGCCGGTCTCCGGGAAGAGCGTGTCGTTGAAGCACGTGATGAAAAGGGCAAGGCGCACAATTGACCTCCTCGGTCGACTGTACGGACGTCCTTCGGCGGGCGCCCGGCCACAGCCGCCGCACGCGTCCGGTCGTGTGAACCCGGAGGCGGGGTGTGTCACGCCGGGTCGGGGCCGGTCGACGAGCGGGGGCCTTGTGCCCGACCTGCGAGGTCGCACCACGTAGGGTCGGCGCATGAGCCTCCGGACGGCACTCGGCCGCCCCTTCGCCGTCGCCCGTTCGCGGTTGACCACGCGTCGATCCCGTGTCCTGGCCGGTGTCCTCGCCCTGGTGGTGGTGATCATCGCGGTCGTGGGCGTCGGCGCCGTCGCCGGCGACGACCCCGCGACACCGGTGCGCAGCAGTGAGCAGCGCCTGGACGTCGCCGCCGGGCCGGGCGATTCGGCCAGGATCGGCATCGACACGACACTGTTCCTGCCGCCGGGAGTGCGCGAGCGCGCGCCCGCCGTGCTGCTCGCGCACGGATTCGGCGGCAGCAAGGCCGAGTTGCGCCGGGAAGCGGAGGCGTTGGCCCGTTCGGGGTATGTGGTGCTGACCTACTCGGCACGCGGCTTCGGCGCCTCGGGCGGGCAGATCATGCTGGACCAGCCGGACTACGAGGTGGCCGACGCACGGGCGCTGATCGACTGGCTGGCCGCCCGGCCCGAGGTGCGCCTGGACGGACCGGGCGACCCGCGTGTGGGCGTCGCGGGGGCCTCCTACGGCGGTGCCCTCGCGCTGCTGGCCGCGGCCCACGACCCGCGGGTGGACGCGATCGCGCCGCAGATCACCTGGCACGACCTCGCCGACGCGCTGTTGCCGAACGCGGCGGGCGGCGGGCCTGCCGGCGGGGTGTTCAAGAAGATGTGGGCCGGGCTGTTCTTCTCGTCCGGGACCAGCCCGCTGGGCGGCCTGACCCCGATAGACGCGAACACCGGCTGCGGTCGGTTCGCCGAGCGGGTGTGCGCGATCTACCGCGAGGTCGCCGTCGGCGGGAAGTCCACGCCGCAGGCCGTCGACCTGCTGCGTCGGGCCAGTCCGGCGTCCGCGGCGGACCGGATCGCGGTGCCCACGCTGCTGATCCAGGGTCAGAACGACTCGCTGTTCCCGCTCGACCAGGCCGACCGCAACGCCGCCGCGATCGCGCGCAACGGCGCGCCGGTGGAGATGGTGTGGACGGCCGGCGGGCACGACGGCGGGCGGCCGCAGAGCGCGATGGTGCGCGATCGGATCACCGGTTGGTTCGACCGGTGGCTGAAGCCGGCGCAGGCCGCGCCGAAGGCCGGTACGCCGACCTCCGCCGGGGCGTTTCGGGTGACCCGCTCGGGCGGCGTGGACAGCGCCACCCGTGAGCAGCGGCTGCGGATCGCCGACACCGACCGCTATCCGGGCCTGGACGGCACCCGGCAGCGTGCGGTCGCGCTGGCCGGGCCGGAGCAGACCGTGGCCAATCCGCCGGGGGGTGCGCCGACCTCGGTGTCCGGGCTGCCCGGGCTCGGGGCGCTGGCCGGCGCCGGCAGCCTGGGCGCACTCGCGTCGAGCGCGGGCGACCTGGGCGGGATCGCGTTCGACCTCCCCGGGCAGAGCGCGTTCTTCCAGAGCGATCGCTTCGACCAGAGCACCTGGATCACCGGCTCGCCGACGGCACGCGTGCGGGTCTCGGGCGCCGACGACATCGTGTTGTTCGCCAAGCTCTACGACGTCGCGCCGAGCGGCGGCACCGTGCTGCCGCACCAGCTCGCGGCGCCGATCCGGGTGACCGGCGCCGCGGCCGGGCGGGACGTGGAGATCCGGCTGCCCGCGATCGACCACCAGGTCGACTCGGGGCACCGGTTGCGCCTGGTGCTCACCGCGACCGACCTGGGCTTCGCGTCGCCGGACGCGCCCGCGAGCTACCGGGTCGCGCTCGCCGGTGCGCTGACCGTGCCGTCGGTGCCGCAACTGCACGTGGCCTCGACCGGCTACCCGTGGTGGACGTGGGGCCTGCCGCTGATCGCGGTACTCGTCGCGGGTGTCCTGTTGCTCACCGGGCGGCGGCGGGCCGTCGCGAAGGCCCCGGACCCGGCGCTGGCCGAGGTGCCGCTACGGATCCACGGGCTGACCAAGCGGTACAAGGGCGGCAAGCTCGCCGTCGACGACCTGTCCTTCCGGGTGGAGGCGGGCCAGGTGCTCGGCCTGCTCGGCCCCAACGGCGCGGGCAAGACCACGACGCTGCGGATGCTGATGGGGCTGATCCTCCCGGACGACGGCGAGATAAGGATCTTCGGCCGGGTGGTCGGCCCGGGGGCGCCGGTGTTGTCCCGGCTCGGCTCGTTCGTCGAGGGCCCCGGCTTCCTGCCGCACCTGTCCGGGCGGGAGAACCTGTCGCTGTACTGGCGCGCCACCGGCCGCCCGCACGCCGACGCGCACTTCGACGAGGCGCTGGAGATCGCCGGGCTGGGCGAGGCGCTGGATCGCAACGTGCGCACCTACTCGCAGGGCATGCGGCAACGGCTGGCCATCGCGCAGGCGATGCTCGGCCTGCCGGACCTGCTCGTGCTGGACGAACCCACCAACGGGCTCGACCCGCCGCAGATCCGGGCGATGCGCGACGTGCTGATCGGCTACGCGGCCACCGGCCGCACCGTGGTGGTCTCCAGTCACCTGCTGGCCGAGGTCGAACAGACCTGTACGCACGTCGTGGTGATGCACCGGGGCCGGCTGATCGCCGCCGGTCCGGTCGAGGAGATCGTCGGCAACGGCAACACGCTGGTGATCGGGACCCCGGTCCCGGACCTGGCGATCGCGACGCTGAAGGATCTGCCGGGCGTCGGCTCGGTGGAGCCCGAGGAGGGCGGCGTGCTCGTGCATCTCGCGGGCGCGCAGACCTCCGTCCTGGTGGCCGAACTGGTCGGCGCGGGCGTCGCGGTGGACCGGGTGACCGCACGCCGCCGCCTGGAAGACGCGTTCCTGACGCTCATTGGGGAGTCCTGATGACCCGTACGCTCCCCGACCTGCCGACCGACGAGGGCGCGCACCCGATCCCG
Organism: Embleya sp. NPDC025285; assembly: GCF_055558835.1. Taxonomy (NCBI): domain Bacteria; kingdom Bacillati; phylum Actinomycetota; class Actinomycetes; order Kitasatosporales; family Streptomycetaceae; genus Embleya; species Embleya sp. NPDC025285. The sequence continues at coordinate 112,067 of NZ_JBVHLU010000002.1, read as the reverse complement.
GGCGCGGCGCACGCGCACGGTTACCGGCCTCGGCACACGCTGCCCGTGTGGGTGGAGACCGTGCGTCAATTCCGGCGCCGGCGCACATTGTTCATGATCGGGCTGCTGCTCGCGCTGCCGTGGATCCTGGTCGCCGCGTTCAAGATCGGCGGCGATCCGTCGGCGGACGCGGTGCCCACGCTGGTGGACGTGGCGACCAAGAGCGCGCTCAACTTCACCGCGTTCACGCTGTTCGTCTCGACCGGCTTCCTGCTGGTCGTGGCGGTGGCCCTGTTCTGCGGCGACACCGTTGCCAGCGAGGCGAGTTGGTCCTCGCTGCGGTATCTGCTGGCGGCACCCGTTCCGCGCGCGCGGCTGCTGCGGGTCAAGCTGGTGGTCGCGCTGGGCTACAGCGTGCTGGCCCTGGTGCTGCTGCCGCTGATGGCGATGATCGCGGGCACGATCGCGTTCGGCTGGGGCCCGTTGGACCTGCCGGTGGGGGCCTCGCTGCCCACCGGCGAGGCGCTCGGGCGGATGTCGGTCGTGGTCGTGTACGGCGTGGTGGCGCAACTGGTGGTGATGGGCATCGCGTTCTGGCTGTCCACGGTCACCGACGCGCCGCTGGGCGCGGTGGGCGGCGCGGTCGGCCTGGTGGTGGTCTCCAACATCGTGGACGCGGTCACGGCGCTCGGCTCGTGGCGGGACTATCTGCCCACGCACTGGCAGTTCGCGTGGGTCGACGTGCTCCAGACCGACCCGCAATGGGACGGCATGATCAAGGGCAGCGCGGTCTCGGTCGCGTACGCGGTGGTCTTCCTGGCGCTGGCCTTCCGGCACTTCGGGCGCAAGGACATCGTGTCGTGACGTCTCCTTCGGCAGCGGTGATCACGGGCGGCGAGCCGGGGTCGTTCGCGCGGTCGGTGCTCGCGGAGCGGCATCCGGCGCTGATCGCACGGGTGCGGGAGGCGTTCCCGTGGCCGCCCGAGCGCGGGCGGGCGCTGGACGCGCTGCTCGACGAGATCACCGACGGGGTGATCACGCCGCTCGGGCCCGAAGCGCACGACGGTGGCGTGTGGGATGCCGCCCACCTGGGCCGTTCGTGGTTCGACGTGCCGTTTCTGTGGGCGGAGAGCTACTTCTATCGCCGCTTGCTCGCGGCGACGGGCTACTTCCGGGACGGTCCGTGGCACGGGGTCGACCCCTTCGCGCCGTTCAAGCGCGACGAGTTGCGCGGTGCGGTGGTGGACGAGGAGTTGGCCGCGCTCGACGGTCTCGGCGCGGAGTCGGGCGACGCGCTCCTGCACGGCGCGTTGTGGGGGAACCGGGCCGACCTGGGCTTTCGCATCTCCTCCTCGGCCGACGACCCCGCCCCGTCGCACCTGGTCGCCGACGACAGCGGCCGGTTGTGGTCTTTGCTCCCGGTCGGTGGCGGCGCCGAGGTGCACCTGATCGCGGACAACGCCGGCCGCGAGTTGATTCCGGACCTGGTGCTGCTCGACCACCTGTTGCACACGGGGCGGGCCGCCGAGGCCGTGCTCCACCTCAAGCCGTATCCGTACTTCGTCTCCGACGCGACCACGGCCGACTTCCTGGCCGCGCTGGACCGCCTCCGGTGCGCACCCGGCCGCGCCCGCGACATCGGCGCCCGCCTTTGGTCGGCGCTGGGCACCGGTCGGCTCGCGGTGGGCGCCCACGCGTTCTTCTGCGCGCCCCTCCCGTATGACGCGATGCCCGACGACCTGCGCCGGGACCTTTCGAAGGCCACCGTCACCATCCTCAAGGGCGACCTCAACTACCGCCGCCTGGTGGGCGACCGGCTCTGGCCGGCCACCACGCCGTTCGCCGAGCGGGTCGCCCACTTCCCCGGCCCCACGGCCGCCCTGCGCACCCTCAAGTCGGACGTGGTGGTCGGCCTCGACACCGCCACGTCGACCGCCTTGGACGCGAGCGGGCAGGCGTGGCGCACCAGCGGCACACATGCGCTGATCCAGGTGAGCGGCTGACACCGGCTGTTCTCGTGGCCGGCCCGGACATGAATCGTCCCCACCCCGTAGCCCCGGCGGGCGAAGCCGTTCCCGCCGAGCCGGCCCACGCCCCGGCGCGCGGCCCGCGCCGTCGCGATGTCGGTCAGCGCACCAGGGGCAGGAAGATCGTGTCGACGATCTCTTCGAGGACGTGGTCGGGCACGGGGACGAAGGTGGTCAGGATCTCGTGGCGCAGCAGGTCGAAGGGGAGGGACTTGACGCGCTCGGTGAGGCGTTGCGGTTCGATCTCGCCGCGCTCGACGGCGCGGTCGAAGAGCACGTCGACGGCGTCCTGACGCCCCGTCCCGAGGAGGTCGCCCGGGCTGGTGCCGGTCTCCCGGTAGTAGCCGGCCAGGTGCACGCTCATGACGGTGGCGAATTCGACGCGGGTGGCGTTGATCTCCCGCATGAGGGTCAGCACGTCCTCCCGCAGGCTTCCCGTGTCGGGGACGTCGAGGCGGCTCTCCTCCAAGGCGTGCACGATGGCCGCCCGGACCAGTTGCTCACGGTCGGACCAGCGGCGATAGAGCACGGGAGGGCTGGTGCCCGCACGTCGGACGACGGCGTCCATGGTGAAGCCGGCATAGCCGTTGTCGGCGAGTTCCGCCCAGGCCGCATCGAGAAGAGCCTTCTCCAATGCCGCCCCGCGGCGTCGCTCGGCCATCGACATCTCCCTTAGATAGACTTGCCTATCTTATCTCGGCGCCCTATCGTCGGAGCCGTAAGATAGGACTCTATATCTTAGGCGGTTGTCCGTGCACACCCCCCAAAGAGCCGACGCCGACGCCGGAGCCGCACCCGTGACTGCGGCGACGGACCCCGACCGGGTAGACCCCGCCGTGTGGCGCATGGCGTTCACCCTCATCGTGGGCGCCCTCGCCGTGGTCTTCGACACCACCGTCGTCAGCGTCGCCCTCAACGACCTGGCCGGCGAACTCGACGCCCCGCTGTCCACGATCCAGTGGGTGAGCACCGGCTACCTGCTGGCCATGTTCGCCACCATGCCGATCGCCGGATGGGCCCAGTCCCGCCTGGGCGGCAAACGTCTGTGGATCGCGGCGCTGGGCATATTCCTGGTCGGCTCGATCCTGTGTGCGCTCGCCTGGAACGCGGCCGCCCTGATCGCCTTCCGCGTCGTCCAGGGCGTCGGCGGCGGCATCATGATGCCGCTCATGATCACGCTGATCATGCAGGCCGCCAAGGGCCGCAACATCGGCAGGGTGATGGCCGCCGTCACCCTGCCCGCCTCGCTCGGCCCGATCCTCGGCCCGGTCCTGGGCGGCCTCATCCTGCATCTGGCCGACTGGCACTGGCTGTTCCTGGTCAACGTCCCGTTCTGTGCCGTCGGCGCCTGGCTCGCCCGGCGCAACCTGCCCGAGGACCGACCCGCCCCCGACAGCCCCCGGGCCCGGCTCGACGTGATCGGCCTGTTCCTGCTCTCGCCCGGCGTCGCCGCGGTCATCTACGGCCTCTCCCGGGTCGAGGGCAGCGCGGGCTTCGCCGCCGCCGAGATCCTCGTCCCGCTGATCGGCGGCCTCGCCCTGATCGGCGGCTTCACCGCCTGGGCGCTGACCCGCACCACCACCGGCGCCCTGGTCGACCTGCGGCTCTTCCGCCATCGCGCGCTCGGCTCCGCCGCCGGCCTCGGCTTCCTGGCCGGCATCACCCTGTACGGGGCGATGCTGCTGCTGCCGCTGTACTTCCAGCAGGTCCGCGGTCAGGACGCCCTCGGCGCCGGACTGCTGCTCATCCCGCAGGGCGTCGGCGTGCTCTGCTCACGCACCCTGGCCGGCAAGTACACCGACCGCCTCGGCTCCCGCCGGGTCGCCCTCGTCGGATTCGCCGTCGCCGCCGCGGCCACCGTGCCGTTCGCCTCCGCGACCGCCGACACCGGCGAAGTCCTGCTCATGGCCGCCCTGTTCGTCCGCGGCGTCGGTCTGGGCGCCGCCACGATCGCACTCACCGGCGCCGCCTACATCGGCCTGGCGCACCGGGAGATCCCGGACGCCGGCATCATCACCCGCGTCTCCCAGCAGATCGGCGGCTCGGTGGGCACCGCCGCCGTCGCCGTCGTCCTCCAGCACACCACCGCCGACGCGCACACCCCGGGCGCAGTGGCCGACGGCTTCGGCGTCGCCTTCGGGTGGTCCGTGGCCTTCACCGCCATCGCCGTCCCCCTGTGCCTCCTCCTGCCCGGCCGCCCCACCCCACCACCGGACGGCCGGCAGTCGAAGGCGCGAGCACATGCGCGCTGATCGTCTATCCCGCCACCACGCGCACCGGCAACCCGCCGACCGCGCGCCGCAGGGCGATCGCCAGATCGGCGAACTCCTCGCCTCGTCCCGTGCTGGAGCGCATCACCAGGCCGATGGTGCGGTACGGGGCGGGCGCGGCGAACCGGGAGACGGCCAGCTGCGAGCCCGGCCGGGTCTCCACGTCGATCGCGGTCTGCGGCAGCAGGGTGACGCCCAGGCCGCCCGCGACCAACTGCACCAGGGTCGGCAGGCTCGCCGCGCGGGTCGCGCCCGCCTCGCCCGCTCCCACCTCGCGGCACACGTCCAGCGCCTGGTCGCGCAGGCAGTGGCCCTCGTCCAACAGCAGCACGTCCAGCCCGCGCAGCGCGGCCCGCGGCACGTCCGCGCGGTTCGCCAACTCGTGCCCCTCGGGCACGATCAGGGTGAAGTCCTCCTCGTAGAGCGGGATCTCCTCGACACCCGAGATGCCGGAGGGCAGCGCGAGCAGCAGCAGGTCGAGCCGGCCGCTGGTGAGGCCGTCCAGGAGCGAACCGGTCTGCTCCTCGTGCACGTACAACCGCAGGTCCGGATACTCCTCGCGAACCAGCCGCAGCAGCGCCGGCAGCACGTACGGCGCGACCGTGGGGATCACGCCCAGGTGCAGCGGCCCGGTGAACGGGCGTCGGGCGGACTCCGCCTCGTCGACCAGGTCGGCGAGCGCGTCCAGCACCCGCCGGGTGTGCCGCGCGACCCGCTCGCCGGCCGGCGTGAGCAGGACGCGGCGCGTGGTGCGCTCCACCAGTTGGGTGCCCAGCGCCTCCTCCAGGGCGGCGATCGCGCCCGAGAGTGCGGGCTGGCTGGTGCCCACCGCGGCGGCGGCGTCGCGGAAGTGCAGGTAGTCGGCGACCGCGGAGAAGGCCCTGAGCTGCGACAACGTCGGCGTACGAGTGCTGATGGGAACCACCTGTGAAGTGCGTGCGAACGACCGGCCCCGCCGTGCCTCCACGATAGGGCAACCGGTTCGACCGGCCCGGACCCGCGCCGGCGGCCCGCCGGCGAAGGCGGGGTTTGTCACCTACATGCCTTCATTTCCCCTCTACCCGCCGGTAGCTTGCTCTCGCTCCACAGAGCCCAAGTCCCCTTTGGGCGGCTCGTGCGTGTTCCTTCCATGCCACGAAGGCGAGGGTGCATGTCCACATTCGAGCGTGTGCGCGACAAGGTCCTACCGGTGGCGCTGATGGCGACCCTGATGGGTCTCACCGGCGGCCTGACGGCGGGCGGATCGGCCGGCGCGGCGCCGGCGGCCCCGGTGGCCGCCGCGTTGTCCCCCCAACTGGAGGCGATCCGGCAGGCCGAGGCCCAGGCGCTGTACGGGAGCCCCGGGGTCAAGCCGTTGGCCGAGCGAAAGACCTCGCTGATCTCGCTCGGCGACAGTGAGATCGCCGGCGAGGGCGTCGGCGTGTACGAACCCGGCACCGACGGTCCGGACAACTGGTGCCACCGGTCGCCGGACGCGGCCATCCACCGGACCGGGATCCCGGCCGACGTGACGTACAACGTCGCGTGCTCGGGAGCGTCCACGGTCAACATCCGGATCGGCGGCACCAAGCAGTACGCCGACGAACTCGTGCAGTCGGACAACCTGGCGATCAAGGCGCGCAACACGCGCGTACGGCTGATCCTGCTGGTGGCCGGTGCCAACGACGACATCCGGTTCGGCCCGACCATGACCGACTGCGTGACCAGGCGGGTGTTCTTCCAGGGCGAGTGCTACGGCACCTATCAGCCCGGCTGGCAGGCGCGGGCGGACGCGATGCGGCCCAAGGTCGAGCAGACCGTTCGCGACCTGAAGACCACCATGGCGGACGCCGGCTACCAGAGCGGCGACTACAAGCTGGTGCTGATGGGTTATCCCTCGCCGATCGCCCCGGACGTCGAGGACAACCCCGACTTCCCGGGTTGGTACCGCGGCGGTTGCGTGGGCTACCTGCGCGACGCCGCGTGGGGGCGGAACGAGGCGGTACCGATCTTCGAGCGGGCCGAGCGGCAGGCCGCGGCGAACACCGGCGTGACCTACCTGGACAACTCGCGGCTGTTCCACGGCCACGAGGTCTGTACCGACAACACCTGGGCACGCGGACTGTGGTTCGCCGGGCCGGACATCTTCGACGAGAACACCACCCGGCAGAGCTTCCACCCCAACGACCGGGGCCACCTGGCCTTCGCGTCCTGCCTCACCCAGCTCTACAACTCCGGATTGAGCCAGGCGAGTTGCGCGGACTCGGCAAGCACGGGGGCGACCACGCTGTACCCGGGCGTACTCAGTGCCGACTTCCGGCAATTGCGTAACGAGGGCACCGGATTGTGCGCCGACACCTACGGTTTCTCGTCGCGCAATTACACCCCGGTGAAGCTGTGGCCCTGCCACGGCGGACGCAACCAGGGCTTCTGGTACGACGCCGCGAACCAGTCGCTGCACACCGAGCTCAGCCAGGACCGGTGTGTCGATCCGCTCGGCGGCGGCCGCACCTCGGGCACCGCGCTGGTGTTGTGGAACTGCAACGGCGGCGGCAACCAGCGCTTCGTCGAGGTCGCGGGCACGCTGCGGCCCGCGGACACCCAGTCGTTGTGCGTCGCGGCGGCATCGGCGGCGGAAGCGTCCCTGGGCGCCGCGCTCGTACTGGCCGGATGCGACGGATCGGCGGGGCAGCGCTGGGTGAAGGAGTCCGCGCAGTCGGTGCGCTTCGCGGAACTCAAGGCCGGGGGCACCGCCAAGTGCCTGGACGTGGACGGCGGCACGATGACCGCCGGGCGCGCCGTGCTGGCCTGGGACTGCACCGGCAACACCAACCAGAAATGGTGGCGCAACCCCGCCACGGGTCAGGTGCACAGCCTCAAGGACCCGGCGTTCTGCCTGGACAACCGCGGGGTCACGGCGGCGGGCGCGGGGATGGGCATCTGGCGCTGCGACGAGGCGCGGGGTGCGTACCTGAACAACCTGCGATTCGACGCGGACGCGGACGGCCGACTGGTCAGCCGGGTCTCCGGTCTGGTCGCGACCGCACCGACGGGCAACGGCGCGATCACCCAGCAGCCGGTCGGCACCTCGGCCGCGCAGCGTTGGACGGCGGGCGCCTCGGTTCCGCTGCCGTACACGGTGATTCCGTACGACGCCTACTGATCGCGGCCTCGCGGCCCCGAGCGATCGCGGGATCGCCGTTCGAGCACGCGGCCTCCGTCCGGAACGCGGGCGGGGGCCGCGGCACGTCGCGGGTCAGTCGACGTCCTTGCGGAAGCGGTCGATCTCGCGCCGGGGTCCGCCGTCGATCTCGTGCCCGCGCTGCTCCTTGCGGCGCTTCGCCTTGACCACCACGCCGCCCATGATCGCCAGGCCCTTGATCACCACGACCGGTGCGCGCGGGTCGTCGGTGTACTGCTCGTGCACCTCGAAGCCGCCCATGAAGCCGAATCCGTGGTCGCGGACCGTGACGCCCTCCGGGATCCGGATGTCGATGCCACCCCAGAGCGTGAAGACGTTGATCACCAACTCGGGTTCGTCGAACACCGCGTCGGTGAGGTCGATGTCCACACCGCCCATCACCGCGACCGCGTTCAGCTTCGCCCCCGCGCGCCAGCGGCCCTTGCGGGTCGAACTGCTCCAGAACGCGAACATGTTCGACCGGGCCGGGCGCGGCGGCACCGAGTTGGCCGCCGCGGGCTCGTAGCCGACCGGGGCCGGTGCCGGGAGATCGGCGATGAGCGGTTCGAGTTGGCGCACCGTCTTCGCGGCCAGCGCGGCGTCCACCCGCTCGGCGTGCTCGTCGGCGGTCAAGCGGCCTTCCGCGAGCGCGTCCCGCAATACGTTCACGTAGCGGTCGCGGTCGGCGTCGGAAGCCCGCAGCTCGGGGGTGGGCGGCTGGGCTCGACGCTCTGGGCTGTTGTCCACGAGGTAAATCTAGCCCGGGGGTGCATCGGCCGGGAGTACGGAGCGGGCGAGCAGCCGGACCGCTTCGCGCAGTCGGTCGGGGGAGAGCCCGGCGTAACCGATGATCACGGCGGGCGGGCCGGCCGCGAACGCGCGCAGATCGGCCATCGGTTCCACCCGCACACCGTGCTCGCGGGCCCGGCGCACGGTGGCCGACTCGTCCGATCCGGGCGGGAGTTCGACGCACAGGTGGATGCCGGCGGAGATGCCGTGCACGCGCGCGGCCGGCAGGTGCTCGGCGACGGCCTCGGCGACCGCGTCGCGCCGGATCCGGTAGTGCGCGCGCATCGCCCGCAGGTGGCGCTCGTAGGCACCGGTGGCCAGCATCCGGACCAGGGTCAACTGGGGCAGCATGGCCGAGCCGAGGTCGGCGTTGGTCTTGAGGTCGTGGATCCACTCGATCAGCGGAGCCGGCAGCACCGCCCAACCCAGCCGCATGCCCGGCGCGAGCGCCTTGCTGGTCGAGCCCAGGTGCACCACCCGGTCCGGGGCCAGCCCCTGGAGGCAACCGACCGGGTCGCGGTCGTAGCGGAACTCGGCGTCGTAGTCGTCCTCCACGATCAGCCCGTCGTGCGTGCGTGCCCACGCGACCAGGGCCGCGCGGCGGCGGGGCGACAACACCACGCCGGTGGGGTACTGGTGGGCCGGGGTGACCAGCACCGCGCGGGCGCCGGTGCGGGCCAGCGCCTCGACGTCGATGCCCTCGGCGTCGGTGCGCGCGTAGGCGACGGTCAGGCCGTGGGTGGTGAAGATGCCGCGCTGGCGGTCGCTGGAGGGGTCCTCCACCGCGAGCACGTCCCGGCCGAGTCGGCGCAGCGCCTGGGAGACCAGGGACAGCCCCTGGGCCACGCCGTTGACCACCACGATGTGCTCGGGCCGGGCCTGTGCGGCGCGTACCCGACCCAGGTAGTCGGCCAACGCGGCGCGCAACTCGCTCGCGCCGGACGGGCCGGGGTAGTCGAACGCGGTGTGCGGGGCGGTGTGCAGCACGTGCCGCGTCGCGGCCGACCACGCCGCGCGCGGGAACGCGGACAGGTCCGGGACGCCGGGCTTGAGATCGTGGGTGATCGGGACCGCCGGGCGCGCGTCCCCCGCGTCCGCCGGTTGCGGCGCCGCGCACGCCGCGGTGACCCGGGTGCCCGATCCGTGCCGCGAGGTCAGATAGCCCTCGGCGACCAGTTGCTCGTACGCGTCGACCACCATGCCCCGGGAGACGCCCAGGCTCTCCGCCAGCGCGCGGGTGGACGGCATCCGGAAGCCGGCCGGAAGTCGACCCGAGCGGATCGCCGTGCGCAGGCCCGACTGCACCTGGGCGCCGAGCCGGCCGGCCGATCGGTCGAGGTGGACGAGGAGTTCGCGCACTGGGGATACCTGCCGCTCGGGGTTCGCCGGATCGAGTCGGTTCGGCGGTCTCGACGCACGCCCGGGGAGGGGAGAACGTCGGGGCCGGCTCCGGGTGGTCCGCCGGCGATCCGGAATTGGTCCGGTTTCTCGGCCCGGAAGTGGCTCTGCCGGGGAAGCCACCCGCTTCCTAACGTTACGTCACATGAAGTCATCCGCGATGTCACCCCGCTCGATCGGCCTGGTCTGCGCGGCGTCCGCGCAGGGGTTGATCGGGGCCGCCGCCGGGGTCTCCGCCGTGTTGTCGGACTATCCCGTGACCGGCGGTCAGATGCTCCGCTACGCGGTGGCCGCGCTCGTGCTGTTCGCGGTGCTGCGGCTGCGCCGGATCCCGTTGTTGCGCCCGACCCGCCGTGAGCTGGTCCGGCTGGGACTGCTCTCGTTGTGCGGGCAGACCCTGTTCAACCTGTTCCTGTTCGCCGCGCTGGACCGGGCGGATCCGGCCACGGTGGGCAGCATCCTGGGCGCCACACCGCTGCTGCTGGTACTGGCCGCGCCGCTGTCGGGTGGGCGGCGGCCGAGTCGGTCGGTACTGGTCGCCTCGATCGTGGTGGTCGCGGGGGCGGCGGTGGTGCAGGGCTTCGGCGGCGGGACTGCGGCGGGCCTGGTCTTCGCGTGCGGGGTGGCGCTCTGCGAGATGGGCTTCACGCTGATCGCGGTGCCGCTGCTGCCCCGGCTGGGGGCCTGGCGGATCGCCGCCTACGCCACCGCGATGGCGATTCCGCAGATGCTCGTGGTCGGGATGTTCACCGACGGCACCGAGCTGATCCGGATGCCGTCGGGGACCGAGTTCGCCGCGCTGCTCTACCTCGCGTTGCCGCTCACCGCCGGCGCGTTCCTGCTGTGGTACTCGGCTCTGGCCCGGATCGAACCGGAGCGGGCCGGGCTGTTCATGGGACTGGTGCCGGTGACGGCGGCGCTGTCGGGCCTGGCCCTGGGCACCGGCGCGCCCACCTGGGCACAGTTCGGCGGCGCGCTGCTGGTCGGCGTGGGCGTGGTCCTGGGCATGCGCGCCGAACGCGGCGGCGGCACCGAACCCGAAACCGGCCCGGTCCGGGAGCTCGCCGCGCAAATCCCGCTGCCGGCGACCTCGAAGCCGTGACCGGTTCGGGGCCGCTCTACCCTGGACGAGGCCCCGTACCGGATGAGCACCGCATGAGTGAGGATCACGATGCCCGCCCCTGAGAACACCTTCAGCGCCTACACGGATCTGCTGCCGCTGGGGGAGGACACCACGCCGTACCGGCTGCTGACCGCCGATGGCGTGTCCACGTTCGAGGCGGGTGGGCGTCGGTTCCTCAATGTCGACCCCGAGGCGATGACGCTGCTCGCCCGGACCGCGATGCGGGACATCTCGCACCTGCTGCGGCCCGGGCACCTGGCCCAGGTCGCGCGGATCCTGGAGGATCCCGAGGCGTCGGCCAACGACCGCTTCGTCGCGCTCGACCTGCTCAAGAACGCCAACATCGCGGCCGGCGGCGTGCTGCCGATGTGTCAGGACACCGGCACCGCGATCGTGATGGGCAAGCGCGGCCAGCACGTGCTCACCGACGGGCGGGACGAGGAGCACCTGTCCCGCGGCATCTCCAACGCGTACACCGAGCTGAACCTGCGCTACTCGCAGATGGCCCCGCTGACCATGTGGGACGAGAAGAACACCGGCAACAACCTGCCCGCCCAGATCGAGCTGTACGCGACGCCCGGCGAGGCGTACAAGTTCCTGTTCATGGCCAAGGGCGGTGGCAGCGCCAACAAGTCGTACCTGTACCAGGAGACCAAGGCCGTCCTGAACCCGCAGAGCATGCTGCGCTTCCTGGACGAGAAGATCCGCTCGCTGGGCACCGCGGCCTGCCCGCCGTACCACCTGGCGATCGTGGTCGGCGGCACCAGCGCCGAGCACGCGCTCAAGACCGCGAAGTACGCCTCCACCCGCTACCTCGACACGCTGCCCGGCCAGGGCTCGGCGCTGGGCCACGGCTTCCGCGACGTCGAGTTCGAGGCCGAGGTGTTGAAGCTGACCCAGCAGATGGGCATCGGCGCGCAGTTCGGCGGCAAGTACTTCTGCCACGACGTGCGGGTGATCCGGCTGCCCCGGCACGGCGCGTCCTGCCCGGTGGCGATCGCGGTGTCCTGCTCGGCCGACCGCCAGGCGCTGGCCAAGATCACCGCCGAGGGCGTGTTCCTGGAGGAGCTGGAGACCGACCCGGCCAAGTACCTTCCGGACACCACGCACGAGGACCTGGACGACACCGTCGTGCAGATCGACCTCAACCGGCCGATGAGCGAGATCCGCGCGGAGCTGTCCAAGTACCCGGTCAAGACCCGGCTGTCGCTGACCGGCCCGGTCGTCGTCGCGCGCGACATCGCGCACGCGAAGATCAAGGAACTGCTGGACGCGGGTCAGCCGATGCCGCAGTACCTGCGTGACCACGCGGTGTACTACGCGGGCCCGGCCAAGACCCCCGAGGGCTACGCGTCGGGCTCGTTCGGCCCGACCACGGCGGGCCGGATGGACTCCTACGTCGAGCAGTTCCAGGCGGCGGGCGGCTCGTTCGTGATGCTGGCCAAGGGCAACCGCAGCAAGCAGGTCACCGACGCGTGCAAGACGCACGGCGGCTTCTACCTCGGCTCGATCGGTGGCCCGGCGGCGCGGCTGGCGCAGGACTGCATCAAGAAGGTCGAGGTGCTGGAGTACCCGGAGCTGGGCATGGAGGCGGTCTGGAAGATCGAGGTCGAGGACTTCCCGGCCTTCATCGTGGTCGACGACAAGGGCCAGGACTTCTTCGCCGACGTCACCACGCCGACCTTCCAGATCAACAAGCGCGCGTGAGCCGATCGGCCCGGGGACGAGCGTCCCCGGGCCGATCCTCGGCGCGCTCACCGGTGACGAACGCGTGAGCGCGCTCACCCGGTGACGGACGCGTCGCCGACCGTGGCAGCGAGCCGGACCGTCGGGCGCGAACCGGCGGGCTGCCGGCGGCCGGTGCCGCTCGGTCAGCGCACGGTGCTCGGGCTGCCGGCGGCCTCGGCCACAGCGCGAGCTGACCCGGTCCGCGCAGACCCGCGTCCGCCTCGCCGGCCAGAGCCATGAAGTAGTCCGCGTGCGCACGCCGGATCCGCTCCTCCTCGCCCGCTTCGGCCAGCCGCGCCGCGCCGAACGCGCGGATCGTCTCCAACATCCGGAATCGGCCGCCGTCCCCGTCCGCGAGGGTGATCAACGACTTCTCGGTGAGTCCGGCCAGCAGGTCGTCGGCCTCGTCCTCGGACCCGCCGCACACCGCGGCGACGGCGGCCAGGGTGGCGCCGCCGGTGAACACGGTGAACCGGCGGGCCAACGCGCGCTCGTCCGGGTCGAGCAGGTCCCGGCTCCACTCGACCACCGCGTGCAGCGTGCGATGCCTGGGCGCGGCCGTACGGCTGCCGCGCGAGAGCAGCCGGAACCGGTCGTCCAGGCGCGCGGCGATCTCGGTCAGCGGGAGGGTGCGCAGGCGGGCCGCGGCGAGTTCGATGGCGAGCGGCAGACCGTCCAGCGCGGTGCAGATCCGCGCGACCTCGGGCGCGGTCTCCGCGGTGACCGCGAAATTGGGCCGTACGGCGGCGGCCCGGGCGGCGAACAGTTCGATCGCCGGGGCGGCGCGCAGCGCGTCCAGATCGGCGTCCGGGTCGGGCAGCGCCAATTCCGGTACCGGGCACAACACCTCGCCGGTGATGCCCAGCGGTTCCCGCCCGGTGGCCAGGATCCGTACGCCGGGACACTCGTCGAGCACCAGATGGGCGAGTTCGGCCGCGGCGCCCACCACGTGCTCGCAGTTGTCCAGGATCAGCAGCAGCCGGTGGCCGGCGAGTACCGAGACGATCCGCGCGCCGGGATCGACCTCGGCGGCCGACGCGGTCACGCCGCCGGCCTCGCGGATGCCCAGCGCGCTCGCCACCACGTGCACCAGCGCCGCGTCGTCGGCGGCGCGGGTCAGGTCCACGAAGCACACCTCGTCCGCGGTGCGGGCGGCGGCCTCGATCGCCAGTCGGGTCTTGCCCGCGCCGCCGGGCCCGGTCAGGGTGAGCAGCCGCGCCGCGGTTCCCGACCCGGTCAGCCGGGCGAGTTCCGCCTCGCGGCCGACGAAGCCGGTCAGCCGGCCCGGCGGCGGGGTGAACACCGGTCCGGGCAGGGCCGGTTCCGGGGCCGGTGGGGGTGCGCTCGGCGCGCCGGGGCCGCGCAGGCCCGGGATCTCGCCGCGCAGCACGGCGACGTGGACGGCGGCCGGCTCGGGGGAGGGGTCGGCGCCGAGTTCGTCCGCGAGCACCCGACGCAGGTCCTCGTACACCTCCAGCGCCTCGGCCTGGCGGCCGGTGCCGTGCAGCGCGCGCATCAGCAGCCCGCGCGGACGCTCCCGCAGCGGATGCGCCTCGACCAGCACGCGCAACTCCGGGATCACCCCGCGCAGTGCGCCGATCGCGATCTGGGCCTCGATGTGATCCTCGGTCGCGGCCACCCGCAACTCCTCCAGGCGGGTGGCCCGCGCCCCGGCGAACGGCACGTCCGCCGGCGCCGGCCCCCGCCACAGCCCGATCGCCTCGCCCAGCAGCGCGGTGGCGGACGCGTGCTCACCCGCCGCCGGCGCCGCCCGCCGCGCGCCAGTCGTTCGAAACGATGCGCGTCCACCGCTTCCGGGTCCACCGCGACGCGATAGCCCATCGCGTGGAACTCGACGAGTTCGCCGTCGCCGCCATGGGCCCGCAGCCCGCGCCGCAAGCGGGAGACGTGCGACTGCAACGCGTTCGCGGCACCCGCCGGCGGGTCCTCGCCGTAGAGCCCGTCGATCAGTCGTTCGGTGGGCACGATGTGCCCCGCGTCCAGGAGCAACAGCGCGAGCAGCGCCCGCGCTCCCGGTCCGCCGGCGGCGATCGGGCTCCCGTCGGGGAGTCGAACCTCAACGGGTCCCAGGATGCCGAAGATCATGCGGCGATTATCGCTGCCCGGGATCGCGGCGGGCGGGCCGTCGGCGAGGTCGGTGCGTGGTCCGGGAACACCTGCCGCGGAGCGCGTCGTTCCGTGGATGTCCTCGAGGTTTCCATGTGGTTACTTGTCGTCGCGTTGTCGCGCCGGCGCGCATGGGGCGGTTCGCCCCGGGTAGGCGACTGACACACCCGACCCGAGGAGAGCAGCGTGACGGAACGGATCGACATACTTCGCGGAGCCCGCAGCGCGACCTGGACGCCCCCGGTGGCCGGCGCGTGCGCGACCGCGGATCGGCAGTTGTTTCTCGGATATCCCGGTGAACCCGTCGTCGCCCGTCTCGCCCGCGAGGAGGACGCCAAGCGCGTCTGCGCGCGCTGCTCCGTCCTGCTCGAATGCCGCGCGAGCGCGCTGGCCGAGACCAACCCGGTCGGTGTCCGAGGCGGCCTGACCCCCAACGAGCGCGGCGCCGTGCGTCGACGCCGCGCCTATCACTGATCCGCCGTCGGCCCGGACGTCGGTCGGGCTCGGGCCGTGTGTCGGTCGGCCTCGCCGACGATGTGATCGTGCGGGGTGTCGGTGGTCAGCCGCGCCAATTTGCGCAACAGCGCGGTCAGTTCCTCGGACTGTTCCGGTGACCAGTCCGCCATCACCTCGGTGAGCATTTGCCGACGGGCCTCGACCAGCGCCTCCAGCGCCTCGTGGCCCTTGGCGGTCAGTGTCATCGTGCCCTCGCCCAGCCGCTCGATGTAGCCGGCGAAGGTCAGCTCGTCGGCGTATCGACGGACCCGGTCCTGGGCCTCGTGCAGCCGGTGGGCGAGGTCGGGGATCGAGATCGGCCCCAGGAGGTCGAGCTGCACGAGCCCGTACGCGCACGGTACCGACAACTCGACGCCCGAGCGCTGGATCATGCGTTCGTAGCGCGACCAGCCGTTCTCCCGGTGCACCATCTGTGCCATCGCGCGCTCGATCTCCTCCACCGAACTGCGCGCGGTGGACGACATCGGCGGCGTGGGCTCGGCCTCGCGGGTGGCCTCGCGCAGCGGGACCTCCTCGAGCAGGAAGGACAACACGAACGCGATCAGCACGATGCCCGAGGCGACCAGGAACACGGTCTGGAGCGACTCGGCGTAGGCGTGGATGAAGCCGGTCTTGGACGCCGGCGGCAACTTGTTCAGGTCTTCCGGGTTGATCGCGGACGCAGACCCGGTGCCGGTTCCCGCGGGCATGCCCTCGCCGCGTGCGGCGGCCTCGCGCAGGTGCACCGTGAGTCGGTTGTTGAAGATCGTGCCGAAGATCGCCGCGCCGAACGAGCCGCCGATGGAGCGGAAGAAGGTCGCGCCGGCGGTGGCCACGCCCAGGTCCGAGTAGGGCACCGAGTTCTGTACGGCGAGCACGATGACCTGCATGACCAGGCCCAGTCCGACGCCGAAGACCAGCATGTAGAGCGAGGACGCGGCGGTGGTGGTGAACTCGTCCATCCGCGACATCAGGAACATGCCGACCGCCATCACGGCGGTGCCCAGGATCGGGTAGATCTTGTATCTGCCGGTCCGGCTGATCAGTTGCCCGCTGACGATCGAGGTGACCAGCAGGCCGCCCATCATCGGCACCAGCCGCAGGCCCGACTCGGTCGGCGTGGCGCCGTTGACGACCTGCATGAACAGCGGCAGGAAGCTCAGCCCGCCCATCATCGCGAAGCCGACGATGAAGCCGATGCCGGCGGTCACCGAGAAGATCCGGTTGCGGAACAGCTTCAGCGGCAGCACCGGCTCCTGCGCGCGCCGCTCGACCGCGACGAACCCGGCGAGCAACAGCACTGCCGCGACGCCCAGTCCGATGATCTGCGCGGAGGCCCACGGGTAGGTGGTGCCGCCGAAGGTGCTGAGCAGGACCAGGCAGGTGGTACCAGCGGCCAGCAGCGTGATGCCGAGGTAGTCGATGCTCGGCCGGGTGTGCATCTCCTTGGTGTGCAGCGCGGCGGCGATCACGGCCAGCGCGATGAGGCCGATCGGCACGTTGATGTAGAACACCCAGCGCCAACTGAGGTTGTCCACGAAGAACCCGCCGAGCAGCGGCCCGGCCACCGAGGTGACCCCGAAGACCGCGCCGAACAGGCCCTGGTAGCGCCCGCGCTCGCGGGGCGGCACCACGTCGCCGATGATCGCCTGGGACAACACCATCAGGCCGCCGCCGCCGAGCCCCTGGATCGCGCGGAACGCGATCAACTCGAACATGCCCTGGGCGATGCCGCACAGCACCGAGCCGATCAGGAAGATCACGATCGACGCCTGGTAGAGCTTCTTGCGCCCGAACAGGTCGCCGAGCTTGCCCCACAGCGGCGTACTCACCGTCGACGCGAGCAGGTACGCGGTGACCACCCACGACAGGTGGTTGAGCCCGCCGAGGTCACCGACGATGGTCGGCAGCGCGGTCGACACGATGGTCTGATCGAGCGCGGCCACCAGCAGCCCGAGCATCAACCCAATCAGGATCAGTCCGAGTCGGGGCGCCGCCTCGGTCTTCGCCGGGCTGCTGCCGTTGCCTTCGGCGGTTTCGGCATGCCTACCGCGCGGCGCGCTCATCCGGGGGGCCTCCTCGATCGATGCTCAAGGAGGATCCCCATAAACAGGTATAAAATCCGCACCTATTCGTGGGACGGGCAGCCCTGTCGGATCGAACGCCGGCCGAGTCGCGCATCCGACGTCGACCCGGTCGCGCATGTCGACCGCCGATCGCGTCGCGTATCGAACGCCGGCCGAGCCGTTTTCGGCCCGGCCGGCGTTTGAGGCCACCCTCGGCCGCAGGCCGGGTCAAACCCCCGGCCGCACGGCCTTAACGCGCGTGGTCGAAGTCGATCGCGCTGTACGCCCGCAGCTTCGCGAGCCGGTGCTGGCTGTCGATCTGGCGGATCGTGCCGCTCTTGGAGCGCATCACCAGCGACGACGTGAGCGCCGTGCTCGAGCGATACCGCACGCCGCGCAGGAGTTCGCCGTCGGTGATGCCGGTCGCCACGAAGAAGACGTTGTCGCCGCGGACCAGGTCGTCGGTCAGCAGCACGCGCGACAGGTCGTGGCCCGCGTCGATCGCCTTCGCCCGCTCGGCCTCGTCCTTGGGCCACAGGCGACCCTGGATCACGCCGCCCATGCACTTGATCGCGGCGGCGGTGATGATGCCCTCCGGCGTACCGCCGATGCCGAGCAGCAGGTCGACGCCGGTGCCGTCCTTGGCCGCCATGATCGCGCCGGCCACGTCGCCGTCGGTGATGAACTTGATCCGGGCGCCGGCCTCGCGGATCTCCTTGACCATCGAGTCGTGGCGGGGCCGGTCCAGGATGCAGACCGTGACGTCCTCGACGGCGCTGTGCTTGGCCTTGGCCACCCGGCGGATGTTCTCCGCGATCGGCGCGGTCAGGTCCACCACGTCGGCCGCCTCCGGGCCGGTGACCAGCTTCTCCATGTAGAACACGGCGGAGGGGTCGTACATGCTGCCCCGCTCGGACACGGCCATCACCGCGACCGCGTTGTTCATGCCCTTGGCGGTCAGCGTGGTGCCGTCGACCGGGTCGACCGCGACGTCGCACTCGGGCCCGGAGCCGTCGCCGACCCGTTCGCCGTTGAACAACATCGGGGCGTCGTCCTTCTCGCCCTCGCCGATCACCACGACACCGTTCATCGACACGGTGTGGATCAGGCTGCGCATCGCCTTCACGGCGGCGCCGTCCGCGCCGTTCTTGTCACCTCGACCGACCCAGCGGCCGGCGGCCATCGCGGCGGCCTCGGTGACCCGGACGAGTTCGAGGGCGAGGTTGCGATCCGGGGCTTCCGGCGCGACCTCGAGCTGCGGGGGTACAGATTGGTCCGTCATCTGGCGGGCCTTCCTGTAGGGGAACCGGTCCGTAACCACGAGGGGTGCCCTGATCCCCGGGAGCCGTGCGTCATCGGTGCGGGTGGCACGGCGATTGCGCGGCCCCGAGTCCGGACTGGTTCCAACGGGATTGCCCCGATGTTATCGGTGAGCGGTGTTATCGGTGCAGGTAGGCCGTGCAAAACGAGCCGGCCCGCAATGCGACCATGTTCCGGTGGCGACAAAGTCGGGTCGAGAGACCGTCCGGGACATGGTTCTTTCCCTCGGAGCATGCGGCCTCGTGGTCGGCGCGCTGTTCCTGGTGGCACCGCACAACGGTGGGGATCCGGTGAAGCGGGTGCAGTACGAGCAGTCCTTCCGCCAGGCGGCCCGGGTCTCGCCGTATCCGCTGCTCGCGCCGCAGGGGCTGAGCGAGCAGTGGCGCGCGACGTCGGTGAACTACTCGGGGTACGACCGCAACCAGACCACGTGGCACATCGGCTTCATCAACCCGAACGACAAGTACGCCGCCGTCGAGCAGACCAACGGCTTCACCGACGAACTCGTCCGGGACAAGGGCAAGCGCGGGCAGCCGGTCGGCAACCGGGACGTGGTCGGCGAGCAGTGGAAGGCCTACGACGGACCCAAGTACCGCTCGCTGGTCCGCGTTCGCGACGGCGTGACCACGATGGTCACCGGCAATGCGACTTTCGAGGATTTGACCGTTCTCGCCGCATCCCTGCGAACTGCCGCCCCGTGAGCCGATGGCCGGCGAATCCGTCGGCCATATCGGGGCGACTCGGGCGCTCGGGTGAACAGGATGTGCAGTGGCTTGTAAAGAGATTGTAAAGACCCCACGCCCTCCTCTGCCCCGCGCGTTACTCCCGCCCCTAGGGTCCGGAAGCCCGGTCGAACACGAGTCGGCATCGTCGTGACCCGATGGTTGCCCTCGCGTGTCCGCCGAGCTTTCCGAGCCGTCCCGATGTCGTGTGCGCTTGATCAGATCCCGCGCGACGTCGCTTTGCGTCCGGGGGGTCGCCCCCCGGTCGGAAAGGGGAGCACGTTGAGTCCAGCGATACCCGGGAGGGGCCCGACGCCCCCGAGCGGCGCCCGGCGGGTCAAACGCCGTGTGGCGCTGTTGTCCGTTTCCGCGCTGGCGATCACAGGGCTGGCGGCCACGACCGCGCCCTCGACATCGGCCACGCCTACGCGCGTCGACACGACGAAGGCGGTGTGGAATCCGGGCCCCGAGGACCACTACGTCAACTCCGTCGACGCGGCCATCGACACCAGTGCGCTGCCCGGCGACCCGGCCAAGGCCGCGTCGCTGAAGGCACAGAACGCCGCGGCCGACCGCAAGAACTCCGACGGCAACCCCCGTGCCGCCGCCCAGATCAAGGAGCTCGAGGCCGAGGCCGGGCGTACCGGCAAGAGCCCGGCCGAGATCAAGGCCGAGCGCAGCGGCAAGCCCGTCGACGCCAAGCAGACCGCGAAGCTGCTCACCGTCCTGGTCGAGTTCAACGACCAGGCCAACGACGACTTCTCCGGCTTCAAGCGACCGACCAGCGTTTCGGATCCGACCTGTGTGACCGAGCCTCCCGGCACGATCAAGAACGGGCCGCTGCACAACCGGATCCCGAACCCGGCGCTGAACCCGAACGACAACAACTCGCAGTGGGTGCCGAACTTCGACCAGGCCCACTACAACAAGATGCTCTACTCCAAGGAGGGCATCACCGAGCGCATGCGCACCGACCTCACGGGGCCGGACGGCAAGCCGGGCATCAGCCTCGCTGGCCAGACCATGCGCAACATGTACGAGGAGATGTCGGCCGGAAAGTACTCGGTTTCCGGCGAGGCGACGCCGTGGGTCAAGGCGCCACACTCCGAGGCCTGGTACGGCGCGGGCGCCTGCGGCAACGCGCAGCAGGACAACAGCGGCAGCCCGGCCAACCCGCTCGGCGCACAGCAGCTCGCCATCGACGCGGTCGACGAGTTGGCCAAGCAGCAGCCGAAGTTCCCGTGGGCCGACTACGACAAGGAAGACCCGGGCGACGCCGACCACGACGGCAACACCCAGGAGTCCGACGGTGTGGTGGACCACCTGGTCCTGGTGCACGCGGGCAAGGACAAGTCGGCCGGTGGCGGTGCCGAGGGCACCTACTCCATCTGGGCGCACGCGAGCACCGTGCTCTTCGGCCACCAGGTGCCCGGCAGCAACATCAAGATCGCGAACTACATCGTGCAGCCCGAGGACTCCGGAGTGGGCGTGTTCGCCCACGAGTTCGGCCACGACCTGGGCCTGCCCGACCTGTACGACAACTTCAGCGCCGGCCAGACGGACCTGAACTTCTGGGACCTGATGTCGGCCGGTTCGCACACCGGTGCGCTGTTCCAGTCGCAGCCCGCGCACATGGGCATCTGGGACAAGTACGCGCTCGGCTGGCTGACCCCCGACCTGGTCAAGGTCGGTGACCGACCCAAGGTCGCCACCCTGGGCCAGGCCGCCAAGACGCCCAAGGGCACCTCGCGGGGCATCCGGGTGAACCTGCCGAACAAGCAGGTCAAGGTCGGTACGCCGCACGGCGGCCAGAACATGTGGTACTCCGGTCAGGACCAGGCTTGGTCCGACATCCGGATCGAGCGGAACATCGCGGTGCCCGCGGGCACGGACGTGAAGTTC
This sequence comes from Embleya sp. NPDC025285, assembly GCF_055558835.1. Taxonomy (NCBI): domain Bacteria; kingdom Bacillati; phylum Actinomycetota; class Actinomycetes; order Kitasatosporales; family Streptomycetaceae; genus Embleya; species Embleya sp. NPDC025285. The sequence continues at coordinate 90,961 of NZ_JBVHLU010000002.1, read as the reverse complement.
TGGATGTGGAACGACTACGTCATCGAGCAGGACTGGGACTTCGGCTTCGTCGAGGTGTCCACCGACAACGGTGCCACCTGGAAGCAGCTCGCGGTCAAGGACGAGTCGGGCAAGCTGGTCAGCACGCCGCCGGACTACCCGGACCCGACCAAGAACCTGGCCACATTCCGCAAGACCAGCGGTCTGACCGGCGACAGCGGCGGTTGGCGGCACGACAACGTCGACCTGACCCCGTACGCGGGGCAGAGCATCAAGCTGCGGCTGGACCTGAACACCGACGCCGCGTTCATGGAGAAGGGTTGGTTCGCCGACGACTTCTCGCTCACCAACGGCGGCGCCACGGTGTGGTCGGACGACGTGGAGAGCGGCGACAACGGCTGGACCGCGATCAAGGGCACCAACGCGATCACCAAGGGCGAGGGTTGGGGCCGCACCGGCGGCACCTTCGAGCGGGAGCAGTACTACCTGCTCGAGTGGCGCAACCTGTCCGGCTTCGACGAGGGCCTGAAGTACGCGTACACCGGGGGCGTCAACGGCAAGACCAACCGGGTGCCGTACAACGCGCCGGGCATGCTGGTCTGGCTGCGCGACAACCAGTACCAGAACAACGGCGTCAACTTCAACATCGACAACGGGCCCTCGTGGGGCCCCAAGGGCGAGCTGTTGATCGTCGACTCGCACCCGGACCCGCTGCGCTACACCGGCGAGGCCGCGGCGCAGTTCCCGCAGGTCGACCCGAACACGCCGAACATCGAGCGGCGGAACGTCTTCGCCAACCTGCCGACCCGGCCGCAGGCCGCGAACGCGGCGTTCGGGTTCGTCAAGACGTCGCCGTTCACGGACTGCATCCCCGGTACCGCGTACTGCACGTCGTTCCCGGCGCAGGCGCCGGTGACGCTGTTCACCGACACGGTGGGCTGGGCACCGGGCACCGAGCTCTACAAGGGTCGGGTGCTTCCGAAGGACCGCTACGGCTCGACCGTGGTGCCGGCGAAGGCGCCGTACTCGACCAAGGTCACCAAGGCGGACGGTTCGCTGGACCGGGACAACTTCGGCAAGCTGTTCCACGGTTCCGAACTGGGCACGGGCAACCCGGGCTTCGACAAGGGCTACGGCGTGACCGCGCTGCCGGTGCTCCCGCTGCCGGGCAACTCCGGCGCGGTGGTCTGGATCCTGCCGGCGCAGAAGTAGCGGCCGCCGCGCACGTGTTCCTCGCGTGCGGGTAGCCGCGTACCGGTTCCAACGGAAGGGGCGCTCCCGAATTCGGGAGCGCCCCTTCTGCCGTGCGCGGCGCGCGGCGCCGGCGGGTCAGTCCTCCTCGACCGCCTCGTCCGACTCGACGCCCGCGCGCTCGGCCCGGACCGCCGCGTCCAGCCGGGCCCGGGCGCCGTCGAGCCACTGCTCGCACACCACGGCGAGTCGCTCGCCGCGCTCCCACAGGGCCAACGACTCCTCCAGGGTGATGCCGCCGGTCTCCAGGCGGCGCACGACCTCGATCAGCTCGTCACGGGCCTGCTCGTAGGCCGGTGCCTCGTCCGGCGCGGGTGCGGTCTGCTCGCTCATGCCGCCAGCCTAAGGCCGGATCACGGGCGGGCCGACGTGACCCGCACGGCGGCGCCGCGGTCCGGACGCTCCCTCGACAGCGGCGCGACCAGCGTGGCCGAGGCGCCGTAGGCGAGGTCGGGACCGGGATCGCCGGTGCCGAGCACGGAGCCCTTGTACGGCACGCCGTAGTGCGCCGGATCGGGCGCGCCGTCCGCGTCGACCACGCGGGTGCTGTACGGGCCGCGCGCGGGCACCACGGTGGACCCGTTGGTGAAGCGGTCCACCGGCGCGCCGTCGACGTACTCGACCCCCGGCGCCCAGCCGCGGTCGTCGCCGAACGCGCGGACCGGTTCGCGGGCCGCGAAGTCCTGACACCACGCGCCGTTGCCGTGACACGCCCCGAACGCCGGGGTGGGCAGGAAACCGAAGGCGGCGTCCGCGGACTGCGCTCGACTCTCCAAATTCTTCCGGGGGTTGCTCTTGACCAGGTAGTGCTCGCCGGCCTCGCCGGTCCACCGGCGCGGATCCGGATGCGCGTCCATGAGCAGCGTCTGGCCCTTGGCGCCGTAGCTGGGCGGCGCGCTCAGATTGAAGTTCACGCCGTTGTTCTGGTACTCGGCGTCGCGCAGCCACACCAGCATGCCGGGCACGTCGTAGGCCAGTCGGCGCACCCGCACGCCGCGTGCGTCGCTGTGCTCGGCGGTGTACGCGTACCGCAGGCCCTGGTCGAAGCCGACCGGCGCGCGCCACTCCATCAGGTAGTACTGCTCGCGCTCGACCTCGCCGGAGGTCCGGCCCCAGCCGGCCCCGCGGGTCACCGTGTTGGTGCCCTTGATCGCGGTCCAGCCGTTGTCGCCGCTCTCCACGTCGTCCGACCACACCGTGGCGCCGCCGTTGGTGAGCGAGAAGTCGTCGGCGAACCAACCCTTCTCCATGAACGCGGCGTCGGTGTTCAGGTCCAGCCGCAGCTTGATGCTCTGCCCCGCGTACGGGGCCAGGTCGACGTTGTCGTGCCGCCAGCCGCCGGTGTCGCCGGTGAGGCCGTTGACCTTGCGCAACTCGGCGAGGTTGCGGTTCGGGTCGGGATAGCCGGGCGGGGTGCTGACCAGGTTGCCCGCGTCGTCGTGCACGGCGAGTTGGGTCCAATTCGCGCCGTCGTCGGTGGACACCTCGACGAAGCCGAAGTCCCAGTCCTGTTCGATGGTGTAGTCGTTCCACATCGAGAAGGTCGCGGACCCGCCGGCGGGCACCGCGAGGTCGCGGACGAGGCGGGCGTCGGACCATTCCTGGTCCCGCTCCGAGTACCACATGTTCGCGCCGCTGTGCGGGGTGCCGATCCGGACCCGTTCGGTGGGCAGGTCCACCCGAACCGCGGCCAGGGTGCCGGGCGCGGGCTCGGCGGCGGCGCCGAGCGAGACGGTACGCGAGCCGCCGCCGACCGGCACCACCGGCGGATCGATCCAGCCCAGCACGTACTTCGACCACGCGCCCAGGTGCGTGGGCATGGTCTGGAACAGCGGCCCGGCGTGCGAACCGGAGGACATCAGGTCCCAGAAGTCGACGTCGGTCTCGCCGCCGCTGAAGTTGTCGTACAGGTCGGGCAGGCCCAGGTCGTGGCCGAACTCGTGGGCGAACACGCCCACTCCGGAGTCCTCGGGCTGGACGATGTAGTTCGCCACCTTGAGGTCGGTGCCCGGGATGGGGTGTCCGCGCAGCACGGTGCTCGCGTGCGCCCAGATCGCGTAGGTGCCCTCGGCACCGCCGCCCGCCGACTTGTCCTTGCCCGCGTGCACGAGCACGAGGTGGTCGATCACGCCGTCGGGCTCCTGGGTGTCGCCGTCGTCGTCGGCGTCGCCCGGGTCCTCCCGGTCGTAGTCGGCCCAGGGGAGGTTCGGCTGCTGTTTCGCCAACTCGTCGACCGCGTCGGTGACGAACTGCCGCACTCCGCGCGGGTTCTGTGGACTGCCGCTGTTGTCCTGGCGGATCGCGCCGCAGTGGCCGGCCGCGTACCAGGCCTCGGAGTGCGGCACGCTCACCCAGCCCGCGGCCTCACCGCCGATCGTGTACGCGCCGTGCGACATCTCCCGGTACATGTTGCGCATGGTCAGCCCCGCGAGGCTGACGCCGGGCCGGCCGTCCGGGCCGGTGAGGTCGGGACGGACCCGCTCGGTGATGCCCTCCTCGGAGTAGAGCATGCGGTCGTAGTGGGCCTTGTCGAAGTCCGGGACCCACAGCGTGTTGTTGTCCCGGCCGGCGACGGCCGGGTCGGGGAGCAGGTTGTGCCGGGGGCCGTTCTTGACCGTGCCCGGCGGCTCGGTCACGCAGGTCGGGTCCGCGACGCTCGTCGGTCGGCTGAAACCGGAGAAGTCGTCGTCGGCGTGGTCGTTGAACTCGACCAGGATGGTCAACAGCCGGGCGTCGCGGGTGCCGGCCCCGGCCTGGGCGCGTGGGCTGACCCCGGTTCGGGCCGCGGTCGCCTCGGCCCGGGCGAGCCGGCGCGCGGGGGCGGGGTTGCCGGCGGCGAACTTGCGGTCGTACTGCCGGGCCCGTCGGTCGGCCGCGAGCGCGCGCTCACGGACCTCGGGGGACGCGCCCGGCGGGCCGTCGGGCGGCAGCGGGTCCCTCGGTGCGACGTAGTTGACGTAGGAGTCGGCGGCTGACGGATTCCACCGCGCGGGCGAGTCGTCGGCGGCGGCCACGGAGGACGTGGCGACGCCGGTGAGCAACAGCGCGGACGCGGCGAGCAGATGACGCAACACACGCGCAAACTAAGACGTTTTCGCCGCCGATCGGGTGAGACATGACTGCTTGTCATACGAACGGGTCAATGATGGGGATTTGGGGGCAGGCGGGACGTGTGGCGTGATGGGGCGTGGCGATCGGGCCGGGGCGGTCGCCGGTGGGTTCGGCGGTGGGGCCGCCGGTGGGTTCGAGTCGGGGCCGGTGACGGGCTTGCCGACGGGCGCCTCCGGGGTGATCAGTCCTTCGGGACGACCACGTCGAAGCGTCCGGCCGCCACCCGGGCGGTCAACCGCTCGCCGGCCGCCACCTCCGCGGGATCGCGCACGGCGTGCCCGTCCGCCCGCTGCAACACCGCGTAGCCGCGCTCCAGGGTGGCCGCGGGGGAGAGTGCGACGACCCGCGCGCGGGTGTGCGCCAGGTCACTCTCGGCGCGGTCCAGGAGGTGGCGCAGGGTGCGCCGGGAGCGGTCCACGAGGGCGGCCACCTCCTCCGCGCGCAGGTCCACCATGCGTTGCGGATCGGCCAGCACCGGACGCGAACGGGCGGCCCGCAACCCCTGGTACTCCCGATCGAGCCGGGCCCGCAGCGCGAGCCGCCCCCGATCGCGCACCTGGTGCACCCGGTGCATCTCCTCGCGGATGTCCGGCACGATCCGCTTCGCGGCGTCGGTGGGCGTGGACGCCCGATAGTCGGCCACCAGGTCCAGCAGCGGCGAGTCCGGCTCGTGCCCGATCGCGCTCACCACCGGCGTCGTACAGGCGAAGACGACCCGTACCAACTCCTCGCTGGAGAACGGCAACAGGTCCTCCACACTGCCGCCGCCCCGGGCCACCACGATCAGGTCGACGTCGGGGTCCGCGTCCAAAGCGCGGATCGCCTCGACCACCTGCGACACCGCGCTCACCCCCTGCACCGCGACGTTGCGCACCGCGAACCGTACGGCCGGCCAACGCCGCTTGGCGTTCTCCAACACGTCCCGCTCGGCCGCCGAGGCGCGCCCGCAGACCAGGCCGATGCGATGCGGCAGGAACGGCAACGCCTGCTTGTGCCGGGGATCGAACAGCCCCTCGGCGGTCAGCGCCCGCTTGAGCTGCTCCAACCGGGCCAACAACTCGCCGATCCCCACCGGTCGGATCTCCGCGGCCCGCAACGACAACGTCCCACGTGCCCGATACCAGTCCGCCTTCGCGTGCACGACCACCCGCGAGCCCTCGGCCACGATGTCCCCGACCGCGTCGAAGACCTTCCGATAGCAGGTCACCGAGATGGACACATCCTGCTCGGCATCCCGCAGCGTCATGAACACCACGCCCGCCCCCGGTCGCCGACTGAGCTGCGTGATCTGCCCCTCGACCCACACATCCCCCAGCCGATCGATCCACCCTCCGATCAACCGAGAGATCTCGGCCACGGGCAGGGGCGCGTCGGCGGAAGTCGTGAGAGCCATCCCCAGAGGCTAACCGGCCCACCGCCCGCCCGGGACGACGCGCGCCGAGGCCGGCGACCCGCACAACAGATCGACCCCCACGTGCGTTTCCAGGGATAGGAGAATCGCGATGCCGCCGCGGGCAGCCGGCCCTCCGTGTGTGCCGCTCCGGCGAATGCTGGAAGGCACCGTGGGCGGAGTGTTCGAGGCTCCGGACGGTGTCCGGGCCGCCTCCGGCCACGGGCCTTCGACGTCTCGAGTTCGGCCGGCGTCAGTAGTGATAGCGGGCGGCGAGGATAACGACCTCGCTGTCCGCGACCAGGTAGACGAGGCGGTGCTCGTCGTCGATCCGCCGCGACCAGGCGCCGGGCAGGTGGTACTTGAGCGGCTCGGGCTTGCCGATCCCGGTGCAGGGGTCGCGCCGCACATCCTCGATCAGCTTGTTGATCCTGGCGAGCATCTTGCGGTCGTTCCTGAGCCAGGAGGTGTAGTCCTCCCACCCGTGATCCTCGAAGACGAGCCTCACTCGGTGTCGACCTCGTCATTCGCCGAGTCGGGGTCGACCAGCGCACGCTCGGAGACGTTGCCGCCGCTCAGCGCGTTCTCGTAGGCCTTGAGCAGACGACGAGCGTTCGCCGGCGAGCGCAGCAGGTAGGAGCCTTCCCGCAGGGCCGCGTAGTCCTCGGCGGAGATGAGGACGGCGTTCCCGTGCTTGGAGACGATCTCGATGGCCTCGTGATCGTCGTTGACCTTCTTTATCAACGGGAAGAGATCCCTGCGGGCCTCGCTCGCGGTGATCGACATGACGTCACACCTTTCGGCAAGTGGTACCGAATAACGTACCACTTTTCATTGGCGAAGCCGGAAGAACGGCGACGGGCCCGCCTCCGAGAAGGCGGACCCGTACGGTGTGCGGTGCCGGTGCGGCGACCGGCGATGGTCAGACGTTGAAGCGGAACTCCACCACGTCGCCGTCCTGCATGATGTAGTCCTTGCCCTCCATGCGGGCCTTGCCCTTGGTGCGGGCCTCGGCGCGGCTGCCGGTTTCGACCAGGTCGTCGAAGCCGATCACCTCGGCCTTGATGAAGCCGCGCTGGAAGTCGGTGTGGATCACACCGGCCGCCTCGGGGGCGGTGGCGCCCTTGGCGACGGTCCAGGCGCGGGCCTCCTTGGGGCCGGCCGTGAGGTAGGTCTGCAGGCCCAGGGTGTCGAAGCCGACCCGGGCCAGGATGGACAGGCCGGATTCCTCCTGGCCCAGGCTCTGCAGCAGTTCCAGCGCCTCGGCCTCGTCCAGTTCGATCAGCTCGGACTCGATCTTGGCGTCCAGGAAGATCGCCTCGGCCGGCGCGACCAGCTCGCGCAGTTCGTCCTTGAGCTCCTCGTTGACCAGTTCGTCCTCGTCGACGTTGAAGACGTACAGGAAGGGCTTGGCGGTGAGCAGGTGCAGCTCGCGCAGCGGCTCCGGGTCGAGGCCGGCGGCGAAGACCGTGGTGCCCGCCTCCAGTACCTGCTTGGCCTTCTCCACGGCGGCGGCGACCGCGACCTTGTCCTTCTGCAGGCGCGAGTCCTTCTGCAGGCGCGGCAGGACCTTCTCGATCGTCTGCAGGTCGGCCAGGATCAGCTCGGTCTCGATGATCTCCTTGTCGTCGACCGGCGAGATCTTGCCGTCGACGTGCACCACGTCCGGGTCGGTGAAGACCCGGATGACCTGGCAGATCGCGTCCGACTCGCGGATGTTGGCGAGGAACTTGTTGCCCAGGCCCTCACCCTCGGAGGCGCCGCGCACGATGCCCGCGATGTCCACGAAGTCGACCGTGGCCGGGACCTTCTTGGCCGATCCGAAGATCTCCGCCAGCTTGTCCAGACGCGGGTCCGGCACGCCCACCACGCCCACGTTCGGCTCGATGGTCGCGAACGGGTAGTTCGCCGCGAGCACGTCGTTCTTGGTCAGGGCGTTGAAAAGCGTCGACTTGCCGACGTTGGGCAGGCCGACGATTCCGATGGTGAGCGACAACTGGATTCCCTGGCTTCTCGGCGATCGATGTGGCGCGCTGCGGACATACAAGCGCCTTCGGAAAGTGTAGGTGGTGGCCTGTGGCCAGTAGCATCCCTGGTTTCGTACGCCGGCCACTCAACGACGGGGACATCGATGAGCCGCACCTCGAACACCCAGCACAACCGCAGGCAGCTCATCGACGGCGTGCTGTGGGAGTCCAAGCCCATGCGCGTCCTGCTGTTCACCGCGTTCATCCCGATCGCGCTCGGCTTCTTCGACCTGGCCGGCCTCGGACTGCCGACCGTCGTGGCCGTGGCCCTCTACGGCGGGCTCAGCCTCTTCGTACTCGTCGGCTTCGCGCTCTACCAGTACCGCAAGCTCTCGATCGGCCCCAACGGTCTGGTCTTCCACGGCCTGTTCCGCACGCGCGGCCTGCGTTGGGAGGAGATCTCCTCGGTCGAGGTCAAGCTCAAGGCCAACGCGGGTGACAGCCCCTGCTACGCGGTGGTGCGCTGCGCGATGCGGGCCGGCGGCCGCAAGCAGCACACGATCAACTTCCTGGGCAAGGAGATGTTGCCGTACCTGGCCGTGGACCTGCGCTGGTACGCCGCCTCGCGCGCCATCCCGGTCCAGGTCCTCGGCACCGCCGAGGTGGTTCACGCCGTGGACACGGTGGAGAGCGGCGCCCGGGCGTGACCGACGCCACGCCCATCCGACGACCCGGGTGAATTACTCGGCCCGAACTGCCACCAATCCCGGCCGGGAAAGCGTCCTCCCTGGTGAACCCGAGAATTCGGGGGCAGGAAACAGATCGGTCGAGGACGAGGTGAGCGGCGACCGGGCGGACGTTTCGACAGGGCGGAGTGAGGTTTTTCGTGTTCTTGGACGGTTTTGACCGTGATGCGGCAATACCTTGGGTGGATGGAACAGCGCAGCCGAGCGGGAGCGCGTCCCGTACCGACCCGGAACCCCCGGAAAAGGCCGCCCGTGCCGGCGCCGGGACGAGGTGACGCCGTGCGCCGTCGATCCGTTTCGTCCGCGCCGATTCCACCGGCCTCGACACCCGCCGACCGCGAACCGCCCCGGGAGCGCACCGGCCCTCGGCCCCACCCTCGTCGCCCCGGCGCCCCCTCGCGGCGGGCGAACGGCGCGCCCGGCGGATACCGCCCGTCCGGCAGCGGCCTGACCGCCGCCGGTGCGGCCGTGTTCGGCTTCGGCGGCACCCTGCTCGGCGGCCTCGTCGACCACCTGGCCACCGATCGGCTGGGATTCGTGTTCGGGTTCGCGTTCCTGGTCGCCTCGGTGTTCGTGGCCTGGAAGGTGCGCGCCCAGGACTGGCTCGCCGCGATCATCACGCCGCCGATCGCGTTCGCCACGACCGTCGTGCTCGTGAGCACCCTGCTGGGCGACGACACGCAGGAGAGCCATCTCTCCCGGGTGGGCCTGGACCTGATCACCGCGCTGTCCTTCAAGGCCGGTCTGCTGTGGGGCGGTACCGCCCTGGCCGCCGTCGTCGTCCTGGTCAAACGCCGCGCGGCCGACCACCCGTAGCGCGAATCCCGCGAGCCCGCGATACGCGGGGCGGGTCCGCGTACGCCGAAAAGGCCCCGGGCGCGCCGAAAGGCTCGCGGGTGCGCTCGAAAGAGCCGAGCGGGCGCCGAAAAGCCGACGGGCCCGTCCGATGCCTCGGACCGGCCCGTCACCGACAAGTCGCCCACATCACGCACCCCGCGCCCGCCACCGGCACGCGCGGCCTCAGGCGTTGCGCAGGTCCCGGCGCAGCTCCTGCGGCAGCGCGAACTGCAGACGCTCCTCCACCGATCGGTGAATGTGCACGTCGCCGAAGCCGCGCTCGGCCAGCCACGCCAGCACGCCGTCCACGAGCACCTCGGGCACCGACGCGCCGGAGGTGACGCCGACCGTGCCGACCCCCTCCAGCCACTCGTCCTTCAGCTCTTCCGCGTAGTCGACCAGGTACGACGCCCGGGCGCCCGCCTCCAGCGCGACCTCGACCAGCCGCACCGAGTTGGACGAGTTGGTCGAGCCGACCACGATCACCAGGTCCGACTCGGCGGCGATCTGCTTGACCGCGACCTGGCGGTTCTGCGTCGCGTAGCAGATGTCGTCACTCGGCGGGTCGATCAGCAGCGGGAGCCGCTTGCGCAACTCCTTGACCGTGGCGATGGTCTCGTCCACGGACAGCGTGGTCTGGGACAGCCAGGCCACCTTCGACGGGTCGCGCACCTCGACGTTCGCGACGCCCTCGGGGCCGTCCACCAGGTGGATGTGATCGGGCGCCTCACCGGCGGTGCCGATCACCTCCTCGTGGCCCTCGTGGCCGATCAGGAGGATGTCGTAGCCCTCCTCGGCGAAGCGCACGGCCTCCTTGTGCACCTTGGTCACGAGCGGGCACGTGGCGTCGATCGTGCGCAGCGAACGGGCCGCCGCCTCCTCGTGCACCACGGGAGCCACACCGTGGGCGGAGAAGACGACCGTGGCGCCCTCGGGCACCTCCGCCGTCTCGTCCACGAAGATCGCCCCGCGCTTCTCCAGCGTCTCGACGACGTATTTGTTGTGCACGATCTGCTTGCGCACGTACACCGGCGCACCGTACAGATCGAGGGCCTTCTCGACGGTCTCGACGGCTCGGTCGACGCCCGCGCAGTACCCCCGGGGGGCGGCGAGCAGGACGCGGCTGGTTGACGACATGTGTCCATCGTACGGGCGGCCACGCGTGCTCCACCGGGGCCCGCGCGGCAAAGCGCGCGTAATAGGGTCCTTTGTCGAGGCCGGCCGTCGGTGCGCCGCGCCCCGGACAGGACCAGGTCCACCCACGCCGTCCACGGGAAGACGTCGGATGCCCTTCAGCTCAGCGGAACGGCCCGGAAACGACACGTCGCGTCGATCGGAGTCCGCGAAGCGGCGCCGGGTGAGCTGGGATCTGCTGCGGGTGACGTTCGTGGGGCTGGTGCTGCTGTTCCACGGCACCCATCTGGCCCGGCAGTGGCATCCCGAATTGGCCGCGCGTCCGTTCGTCTTTCCGTACCAGTTGGGCGCGAGCCTGCTCCTGGTCGTGTCCGGCTACTTCGCGGCGGTCTCGCTGCGCAAGGGCGACGTGGTGCGCTGGTGGGTCGGCCGGATGGCGCGGATGTTGCCGGCGTTCTTCGTCGGCGTGCTCGGCACGTCGCTGTTCCTGCGGCTGTGCGCGCCGCCGGGATGGTACGCGCCGAACCTGCGCGACGTGCTCGCCAATCTGGCCATGCTCTGGAACTGGAAACCGCAGTCGTACACCTATGTGGACGCGGCCTACTGGACGATTCCGCTGCAACTGGTGTGGTTCACCGCGATCTTCGCGCTGTGGCGCTCGCGCCGGGTGCACGGGGACGCGACGGTGCGCACGTTGTGGCTGGTGTTGTGCCTCGAACTGTTCCTGTTGCCGGTCCGGCTGCACCTGCAATCGGAGGCGTTCCGCACGCTCTACGACGGGTTCGGGCTCTACCGCGTGCACCTGTTCGTCGCCGGCATCGGGGTGCACCTGTGGTCACGGCATCGCGTCCGCGGCCCGCACGCGGTGTTCCTGCTCGGCGCGTGCTCGTTCGTGCACCTGTGCCAGACCCGGCACGCGTCCTGGACGGTCGGACTCGTGCTGGGCATCGCCGCGATCTGCGTCGCGGCGCTGGGGCCGGACTGGGACCGATGCGTGCCCGCGTGGGCGGGTCGCGCGCTGCAGTGGACGGCCGGGATCACCTACGCGATGTACCTGGTGCACCAGTCGATCGGCTACGTGGTGATGCGCCGACTCCAGGACCACGGCGTCGGCGCGGTGGGGCAACTGCTCGCGTTGGGTGTGCTGGCGGTGCTGCTCGGCTGGCTGCTCACGGTGCTGGTGGAACGTCCCGCGCATCGCGCGATCATGCGCGGCTTCGATCGGCTGCGGCCCAAGCCCTGAGCGGCGGTCCGGCCGGGTGCCGCCGCGCGCGATCCCCGGGCATTCCTCGCGCCCTCACAGCGTGTACTCGGAGAAGAACGCCCACATCAGTTCATTGGCCGAGATCTCCTGGTTGATCCGGCCGAAGCCGCGCACCTCGGTGCCCGCCGCGCCCGGCCAGGTGTGCCCCGCGTCGGACTGCGTGTACAGGACCACCGCCGCGCCGCCCGCGCAGCCGGTGTACGCCGTGCGCTCGACGTGCCGGGACACGCGGGTGCGTACCGCCGTGCTCGGGCAGTCGTCGACGGCCGCCCAGCGCCGCGCCGCCTCGGTCACCGAATAGGTCCAGCGCGACGCCCGCCCACCGTCGTAGGGGTTGGCCTGGTCGGCCAGGCCGTGGAAGGTCAGCACCGGGACCGGTCGGATCGGTCGGCACGGCGCCGGCCGCGCGCCGTCGGTGCCGTCCGCGCGCAGGCCCGCGACCGGCGCCACGGCCGCTATCCGCCGACTCAGCGTGCAGGCCAACAGCGAGGTCATCCGCGCCCCGCCGGAGAATCCGGTCGCGTACACGCGCCGGTCGTCCAGGCACAACGAGCGGTCGAGCGCGTCCAGCGTGGCGCCGACGAAGCCGACCTCGTCCCGGCCGCCGACCGCGGCCGGGTGGCCGCCGTACAGCGGCACACCGGGGATGTTCCAGGCCCGCCCGCCGGTCGTCCCGGGGTAGCTCAGGCCGCCCTCCGGGATCGCCACGACGAAGCCGTAGCGCTCGGCGGACGCGCCCAGACCGGTGATCGCCATCTGCGCCGCGCCGGTGCTGTTGCTGCCGTGCAGGTTCAGCACCAGCGGCCGCGGCCGGGCGCCGTCGTAGCTGCGCGGGACGTACGCCTGGACCCGGTAGGTCTCGCCGGAGAAGGACACCGGCACGGCCACCCACCCCTGCCGGTCCCGCCCGTCGCACCCGGTGTCCGCGGCGGCGGATCCGGTCGCCGCGGCCGGGCCGTCCTGGCGGGCCGTCAACCGGGCCAGCGCGAACACCGCGAGCACCGCCGCGACCGCGGCGAACACCGCGAGCACCCGGCACACCCGCAGGCCGGTACACCGGAATCCCGCCACAGCCACCCCACCTCGTTCGGTGATCCGGGTCCGGATCCGGTCCGTTTCGCGAGCATGTCCCCGAAGACAGACGTTCGCGAACCGTCCAAGGTTGCCTCATACGGCGACCGCTCGGCACGTAGAGTTGTCCGCCATGACCGGGACCCGCATCGTCGTCGGCGCCGCGATCCTCCACCGAGGGCGCGTACTCGCCGCGTGCCGCAGCGCGCCGGCGGAGTTGGCGGGTGGTTGGGAGTTCCCCGGCGGCAAGGTCGAGCCGGGCGAGAGCGAGGCCGCGGCCCTGGTCCGGGAGTGCCACGAGGAGCTCGGCGCGACGGTGCGACCGGTACGCCGGCTGCCCGGCGCCTGGCCGCTCGCGCGTGGGTATGTGCTGCACGTGTGGCTCGCCGACCTGGTCGCGGGCGAGCCCCGGGCGCTCCAGGACCACTCGGCGCTGCGCTGGCTCGGCTCCGGCGAGGTGTCCGGGCTCGACTGGCTGGCCCCCGATCGCCCGGCCGCGGAACTGGTCGCGAAGGTGCTCGCGAAACCGGTCGCGGCCGAGTCGGAGAAGCGGTCCACAGGCCCCGAAATGCCGCCGAGAACACCTGTCGGGTCGACTCGGCCGCACCCGGCGGCCGGGCTTGAGAACGTGATCAACCGGGAAAACGGTCCGGAGTAGCAGCGACAAAGGGATCCGCCGTCCATGGAGCAGCGCCGAGAAGCCGATCGGAATCCGGGGGACGCGACCCGGCGATCCACGGCGCCCGGTTCCCTGTTCGATCTCGTCCCGTCGGCCACGTGGGTGCTCGACGCCGAGGGTCGGATCGTGATGTGGAGCGCCGCCGCCGAGCAGTTGTTCGGCTATCGACGCGAGGACATCCTCGGAGCCCGCGCGGTCGACCTGGTGCATCCGCCGTTCACCGCCGCGCAGGAGGCCGCCACGGGGCAGGCCGTCGCGGGTGCGGACGTCTTCGCCGGCTCGTACACGATGCGCAGGGGCGACGGCACGCTGTGCACGGTGGAGTCGCGCGCGGCCTTCGCCGAGGACCTGGCCGGGAACCGGTTCGTCCTGATCACCTCGATGGACTCGACGGTGGTGCGCAAGGTCGAGGCCGACCTGGCGATCCGCGAGGCGCTGTTCGACCAGTCGCCGATCGGCGTGGGCATCTTCGACGCCGACCTGCGCTACGTCGCGGTCAACGACGCGCTCGCCGCGATCAACCGGCTGCCCGTGGAGGAACACATCGGGCGCCGGCTCGAGGAGGTCCGTCCCGGGATGGACACCGAGCGGGTGCGCACGATCCAGCAGCGGGTGCTGGAGACCGGCGAGCCCGTGGTCGACTCGCGGATCTTCGGCCCGATCCCCACCGACGGCAGCCCGCGCACCGTGTGGTCGATGTCGTACAACCGGCTGGAGGCGCCCGGCGGCCGGATCCTGGGCATCAGCTGTTCGCTGATCGACGTGACCGAGCGGCACTACGCGATGGTCAAGGTGGACGCCGCGCGCAAGCGGCTCGCGCTGCTGAACGAGGCGGGCACCCGACTCGGCGCCACCCTGGACATCCCCCGGATCGCCGAGGAGCTGACCGCGTCGGTGGTGCCCGGCTTCGCCGACCTGGCCGCGGTGGACCTGCTCGACGCGATCGTGCAGGGCGAGGAGATCCCGCCCGGCGCGCACGCCGAGAAGGCCCGCCTGCAACGTGTGGCCTCGCGCGGCGCGCGCCCGGGGCGATACACCGACGAACTGCTCCGTCAGGGCAGCACCCTGGTCTACGCGGCCGACTCGACGTTCGGCCGATGTCTGCGCACGGGCGGCTCGTACCTGATGCGCAACGTGCAGGACGACATGTACGACGAGCTGATCCACGATCCCGGCCGGGCCGAGGCCGCCCGCGCGCTGGGCCTGCACACGATGATCGTGGTGCCGCTCAGCGCCCGGGGCGTGGTGCTCGGCACGATGCTGCTCGGACGCGGCGAGGGCCGACCCGCGTTCGACCCGGACGACCTCACGCTCGCCACCGAACTGGGCTCGCGCGCGGCCGTTTCGGTGGACAACGCGCGGCTGTACCACCACCAGCGCGAGACCGCGGTGATGCTCCAGCGCAGCCTGTTGCCACAGAACCTGCCCACGCTGCCGGGCATCGCGGTCGCGCACCGCTACCTGCCGGGCAGTTCGGTGACCGAGGTCGGCGGCGACTGGTACGACGTGATCCCGCTGTCCGGCGGCCGGATCGGGCTCGTGGTCGGCGACGTGATGGGCCACGGCGTGCACGCGGCGGCGGTGATGGGCCAACTGCGCACCGCGGTACGCACGCTCGCGGGCCTGGAGTTGCCGCCGGCCGAGGTGCTCGGGCACCTGGACGACATCGTGGTGGGCCTGGGCGAGCTGCACTACGCGACGTGTGTCTACGTGGTCTACGACCCGGTGGCGCGCACCTGCGAGTTCGCCAGCGCGGGGCACATGCCGCCGGTCCTGGTACCGCCGGGCGGCCGGCCGCGCGTGGTCGACAACCCGCCCGGGACGGTGCTGGGGGTGGGCGGCCTCGGCTTCGAACAGGGCGATTTCGCGGTCGAGTCGGGCAGCACCCTGGTGTTGTACACCGACGGCCTGGTGGAGACCCGTGATCGCTCGCTCGACGTCGGCATCGACCTGCTCTGCACTGCCGTGGCGGGCCCCCTGGGCACCCTCGAGCAGACCGCGGACAAGGTGGTCGCGGACGTGCACGAGGAGCCGGGATTCGACGACGTCGCCCTGCTCGTGGCCCGCCTGGACGCGCTCGCCGAGGACTCGGTCGCCTCCTGGTGGCTGCCGGCCGAACCCGCGGTGGTCTCCCGCGCCCGCGAACTCAGCCGCAAGACCCTCACCGAGTGGGGCCTGGACGCGCTGGTCGACATCACCGAACTGCTGGTCAGCGAACTCGTCACGAACGCGCTGCGCTACGGCGCGGGCCCGATCCGACTGCGCCTGCTGCGCGGCCGGGCCCTGCTGTGCGAGGTCGCGGACGCCGGCACCACCCTTCCGCGCATGCGTGAGGCCGAGGACACCGACGAGGGCGGCCGCGGCCTGCAACTCGTCAACCAACTCGCCGAACGCTGGGGCAGCCGAAAGTCCGGCCACGGCAAGACGGTCTGGTTCGAACTGCCTTTGCCGGAGTAGCCGTTGCCGATCGACGCCGTGGACAATCGACACGGCCGGCCGCGCCGGTCGACAACAAACAATGGCCCCGCCATCGGCGGAACCGCCGTCCGGTTCATTGATGTGCCGTACGACGGCACGTCGTCCGGGGCGTAATCGAGGGGGACCGCCGGATGGGATCGAGTGCGGCCGGGTGCCACTCCTGCGAGCAGGAGGCGCTGTTCGCGGAGTTGCCGACGCGGGAGCGGGTCGCGTTCGACGCGCACTGGCGGGTGGCGCACGCGTTCGACAGTGCGCTCGAGGGGTGGTTGGTGCTGGTTCCTCGGCGGCATGTCGAGTCGATCGCGGAGTTGACCGAGGCCGAGGCGCTCACGCTCGGGACCTGGCAGGTCGCCCTCGCGCGGGCGTTGCGCGAGGTGACCGGCTGCACGAAGACCTATGTGGCGCAGTTCGCCGAGCGCGAGGGGTTCGCGCACGTGCACTTCCACATCGTGCCGCGACCGCCCGACTCGGTGGCGGAGCTGCGCGGGCCGCGCGCGTTTGCGATGCTCGGGCGTCCGGAGGGCGAGCGGGTCGCGGCCGAGCGGATGGACGCGTTGGCCGACGCTCTGCGCGCGGTGCTGGGCCGACCGGCGATTTCCGGCCGGCCCAGGTGACGACGCGAGGCTCTGGGCCGAGCGTCGTCCCGCCCCTCAGTCCCCGGACCCCCGTCGCCGGATCTTGTTGCCCAGCCACACCAGCGGGTCGTACTTGCGGTCCGCGACCCGCTCCTTCATCGGAATCAGCGCGTTGTCGGTGATGTGGATGTTCTCCGGACACACGTCCGTACAACACTTGGTGATGTTGCACAGGCCCAGGCCGTGCTCCTCCTGGGCGGCCTTCTGCCGGTCCGCGACGTCCAGGGGGTGCATGTCCAGCTCGGCGATCCGCATCAGGAAGCGCGGGCCGGAGAAGGCCGCCTTGTTGTCCTCGAAGTCACGGATGACGTGGCAGGTGTTCTGGCACAGGAAGCACTCGATGCACTTGCGGAACTCCTGCGAGCGTTCGACGTCGACCTGCTGCATGCGGTACTCGCCCGGCTCCAGGCCGGGCGGCGGCGTGAACGAGGGCACCTGCCGGGCCTTGGCGTAGTTGAACGACACGTCGGTGACCAGGTCGCGGATCACCGGGAACGTGCGCATCGGGGTGACCGTGACCACCTCCTCCGGCGTGAACGTGCTCATCCGCGTCATGCACAACAGCCGGGGCCGGCCGTTGATCTCGGCGCTGCACGAACCACACTTGCCCGCCTTGCAGTTCCACCGCACCGCGAGGTCCGGCGCCTGGGTGGCCTGCAGGCGATGGATGATGTCGAGGACCACCTCGCCCTCGTTCACCTCGACCTTGAAGTCGCACAGCTCGCCGCCGGCCTCGTCGCCGCGCCAGATCCGAAAGTCCGCCTTGTAGGACATCAGCCGTCCTCCCCGGGAAGTTCCGTGTCGGTCAGGTACTTCTTCAGCTCGTCGCGCTCGAAGAGTTCGAGCAGGTCGGCACGCATCGGTACGGCCTCGCTCCGGGTCAGGGCCACGGACAGGTGCTCCGCGTCCGGGTCGACGATCGAGCACGCGAGCACCACCCGACGCCACTGCGCGGACATCCCGGGGAAGTCGTCGCGGGTGTGCCCGCCCCGGCTCTCCTGGCGTTCCAGTGCCGAGCGCGCCACGCACTCGCAGACCAGCAGCATGTTCCGCAGGTCCAGGGCCAGGTGCCAGCCCGGGTTGTACTGCCGGTGGCCCTCCACGCCCGCCTTGGCCGCGCGCGCCTTGAGCTCCTCCAGGCGGCCCAGCGCCTCGGTCATCTCGCTCTCTTTGCGGATGATGCCGACCAGGTCGTTCATGGTCTGCTGGAGTTCCTGGTGGACCGTGTACGGGTTCTCCGCGCTTTCCACCGCGAACGGCGCGAGCGCCTCGGCGGCGGCCGCGTCGATCTGCTCCTGGGCGGCTTCGCGCCGCGCCTCGCCGATCTCCTCGGCATAGCGCGCCGCGTGCTCGCCCGCCCGACGGCCGAACACCAGCAGGTCGGACAGCGAGTTCCCGCCGAGCCGATTGCTGCCGTGCATGCCGCCGGCGACCTCACCGGCCGCGTACAGGCCCAGCACGCCCGGCGTCGCGGCGGTGTCCGGATCCACCGCGATCCCGCCCATCACGTAGTGGCAGGTGGGCCCGACCTCCATCGCCTCGGCCGTGATGTCGACGTCGGCCAGTTCCTTGAACTGGTGGTACATCGACGGGAGTTTGCGGCGGATCTCCTCGGTCCCGCCGGCCATCCGGCCGACCACGGTCAGGAACACCCCGCCGTGCGGCGACCCCCGGCCCGCCTTGACCTCGGAGTTGATCGCACGGGCGACCTCGTCCCGGGGCAGCAACTCGGGCGGGCGCTTGTTGTTCTCCTGGTCGTTGTACCAACGGTCGCCTTCGGCCTCGGACTTGGCGTACTTCTCCTTGAACACGTCCGGGATGTAATCGAACATGAAGCGCCTGCCCTCGGAGTTGAGCAGCACTCCGCCGTCCCCGCGCACCGACTCGGTGACCAGGATTCCCTTCACCGACGGCGGCCAGACCATGCCGGTCGGGTGGAACTGGACGAACTCCATGTTGATCAGCGGCGCGCCCGCGAGCAACGCGAGGGCCTGCCCGTCCCCCGTGTACTCCCACGAGTTCGAGGTCACCTTGAAGCCCTTGCCGATCCCGCCGGTGGCCAGCACGACGGCCGGCGCGTCGAACACCGTGAAGCGGCCCGACTCGCGCCAGTAGCCGAACGCGCCGGTGATCCGGGTGCCGGCCTCGGAACCCGCGTCCGGGACGGTCAACAGGCGGGTGATCGTGCACTCCTGAAAGACCTTCAGTCGTGCCTCGGGATCGCCGAACTCGCGCTCGTCCTGCTGTTGCAGGGCGACGATCTGCTGCTGGAGGGTACGGATCAGCTCCAGACCGGTGCGGTCGCCGACGTGTGCCAGCCGCGGATACTCGTGGCCGCCGAAGTTGCGCTGACTGATCCGACCGTCCGCGGTGCGGTCGAACAACGCGCCCCAGGACTCCAACTCCCAGACCCGGTCCGGGGCTTCCTTCGCGTGCAGTTCGGCCATCCGCCAGTGGTTGAGGAACTTGCCGCCGCGCATCGTGTCGCGGAAGTGCACCTTCCAACTGTCCTGCGAGTTGACGTTGCCCATCGAGGCGGCGATCCCGCCCTCGGCCATCACGGTATGGGCCTTGCCGAACAGCGACTTGCAGACGACGGCGGTGCGCAGGCCGCGCATCCGGGCCTCGATCGCGGCCCGCAACCCGGCGCCGCCCGCGCCGATCACGACCACGTCGTACGAATGACGTTCCACTTCGGACACGAGTGCCACTCCTGTACTGGGCTGGGCCGGGGTGTTTCCGGTGATGCTCGGGCTTGGGAGCGTTTACACGGGGGTGAGTCGCCGCTCCAGGCGGGCGAACTCGGAACAGGCGCGCTCGAACCGGCGAAGCTTGCGCGAGCGCGCTCGGAGCAGACGCGCTCAGAAGAAGCGGGGGTCGTCGAAGGCGCCGCTCGCGACCAGGTACACGTACAGATCGGCCAGTGCGACGCTGAACAGCGAGGCCCAGGCGAGTTCCATGTGCCGGCCGTTGAGCCTGCTGACGAAACCCCACAAGCGGTAGCGCACCGGGTGCTTGGAGAAGTGCTTGAGCTTGCCGCCGACGATGTGCCGGCACGAGTGGCAGGAAAGCGTGTACGCCCAGATCAGCAACACGTTGGCGAGCAGCACCAGCGTGCCGAGCCCCATGTGCCCCCAGGCGCCGTGCTCGTCGCGGAACGCGATCAGCACGTCCCAGGACAGGATCACCGCCACGATCGTGGCGAACCAGAAGAAGTAGCGGTGGATGTTCTGCACGATCAGCGGGAACCGGGTCTCACCCGAGTACGAGCCGCGCGGCTCGGGGACCGCGCACGCCGACGGCGACGCCCAGAAGCCCCGGTAGTAGGCCTTGCGGTAGTAGTAGCAGGTCAGTCGGAAGCCGAGCGGGAAGATCAGGATCAGCAGCGCGGGGGACAGGCCCCACCAGTCGCCGAACAGTGGCGCGTTCGCGCTCATCGGCATGCTGTCGCACTTGGACGCCAGACACGGCGAGTAGAACGGCGACACGTACGGCTCGGCGAAGTAGTCGTCGTTCGCGAACGCGCGCCAGGTCGAATAGACGATGAACGCGGACAGGATGGACACCGTCACCGCGGGCGAGAGCCACCAGCGGTCCGTGCGCAGATGCCGGGCTTGGATCTGTGCCCGGCCGGGCGCGTTGGTGCCGGTACCGCCGGCGGGTCCCGTCGTCCCTGTAGCCAAGACGTCACCTTCCTGTGCGGCGGGGCGGTCGCATGCCACCCACGCCTTCGTCGTCCGCGTCCGCGAAGAGGACCGGGTCGTAAGGCAGGTCGGACATCACTTCGGTCGGCGTCGGGACGGGAACGACCGCCGGTTCGCTCTCGGCGACCGTCTCGGCCAGGAAGCCGAGACTGCTCCGCGCCCGGTCCACGTCGTCGCCGAGCCTGCGGACGCCGTACGTGTCGCCGAGCGTGCGGCGCAGAGCGCGCACCGCGCGTGCCAGATCGTCGAGCCTGCGCCTGGCCAGAGCCAGGTCCTCTTGCGCCCGATTCGTCAAGATCGCGCTCACCTCCTGCTTTTCCGGCGCCACGTCGTCGGGGCCGGGGGATGGGGATGGTGTTGCGGACTTGCCATTGATTCCCGAGGTGGGATCGTCGGCAGTCTGGCGCGAACGATCAATCGATGGAAAGTGTTTCGAGGATCTGATGGGTCACAGATCGGGAAAACATGATCAACGACGAAAAGATCACCGGAATTCGATCTTCGAGGAACAAGATCGAATTCCGGTGATCAGGACGAACGGGGTTCGAGGATCTCCGCGACGGGCGGGAAAGACGAGGTTTAACGATCTTCGCGAGGCTTAACGGTCCTCGATGCGCATCGTGGCCGCCGGGCTGGATTCCACCCGGGTACGGGTCGCGCCGATTCGCGGCCGGCCGGGAAGAATGCGCTCCGCTTCGGCGAGCGCCTCGCGCGCGGCGACGATGTCGCCCTCGGCGCACACGCACAGCGCGAAAGTGCACAACGCGTCGGCGTGCCCGGCGCGCGACGAACGCTTTTCGGTGGCCACCAGGCGTTTGGCGGCGCGTACCGCCTTGGGCGCGTTTCCGTGCAACACCATCAGCAGCGGTTCGTCGTCCTCGGATTCGAGCCGGATGGTCGCACCGGAGGGATGCAGGTAGGAATCACCGGGTTTGCGCAGTGCCTCCTCGGCGGCGGCCAGGTTGTCCGCGAGCGGCACCGTGCCCATGATCAGCGCCTGCACCATCACCTCGCCGAACAGCGCGCGGGCGGTGTCCCAGGCCGGGTGGCTCGGTCCGATCCGGTCCAGGTAGGCCCGGGCGACCGCCGCCGCGGCGGCGTCGTCGGCGTGCGCCTCGAGCGCCTGGACCCGTGCGAAAGTGCGATAGGGCTCACTTTCGGGCCCCTCGGGAATCAGATCGGCCAATTGTTCGACCATTGCGACATCCCCGTCGCGATACGCCTCGGTGGCCCGTTCGTACAGCAGCCGGGCCCGCCCCGCCGGGGTGCCCTGATCGGACGATGGGGGTGTCTCACCGGCCGCCATATCGGATGGAACGGGCCCAAAGGTCCCGTCCTGCCGGTCGGCGGCCCGTCGGGACCACCGCTTGCGGATGCGCTCGTTGAAGGACTCGCCAGACTCGCTCACACCTACGGATTCTGCCCTGTGGGGCCTTCGAACGGCGGTCGGCGGGCGCCGGGACCGAGCGCGGGACGCTCCTCCCCGTACGATTGACCTTGGCGCCGAGGAGGCAGGCCGGTTCGCGCGACGCTTATCGCGCGGCTGAGGAGGCTCGCGGTCGCCGGCCCGTCCGTAGCATCCCCGACTGAAGCCGAGAGACACGCAGCCGTGCCCACGCGCCATGACATCCGCAACGTCGCCATCGTCGCCCACGTCGACCACGGCAAGACCACCCTCGTCGACGCCATGCTGAAGCAGGCGGGCACGTTCAGTGCCCACCACCAGATGGACGATCGGGTGATGGACTCCAACGACTTGGAGCGCGAGAAGGGCATCACCATTCTCGCGAAGAACACCGCCGTCGCCTATCACCCCAAGGACGGTGGCCCCACGGTCACCATCAACATCATCGACACGCCCGGCCACGCCGACTTCGGCGGAGAGGTGGAGCGCGGACTGTCGATGGTGGACGGTGTCGTGCTGCTCGTCGACGCTTCGGAAGGCCCGCTTCCGCAGACCCGCTTCGTGCTCCGCAAGGCGCTCGCGGCGAAGATGCCGGTCATCCTGTGCATCAACAAGGTCGACCGTCCCGACTCGCGCATCTCCGAGGTCGTCGACGAGACCTACGAGCTGTTCATGGACCTGGACGCGACCGAGGAGCAGATCGAGTTCCCCATCGTCTACGCGTGCGCGCGGGACGGTGTGGCCACCCTGGTGCGTCCCACCGACGGCACCGTGCCCACCGACAGCGACAGCCTGGAGCCGTTCTTCCAGGCCATCCTGGACTCCATCCCGGCCCCCGAGTACGACGAGGGCGCGCCGCTCCAGGCGCACGTGACCAACCTGGACGCATCCAACTTCCTCGGCCGGATCGCGCTGTGCCGCGTGCACCAGGGCACGATCCGCAAGGGTCAGCAGGCCGCGTGGTGCCGGCACGACGGCACCATCGAGCGGGTCAAGATCACCGAGCTGCTGATGACCGACCAGCTCGAGCGCAAGCCCGCCGAGGAGGCCGGTCCCGGCGACATCATCGCGATCGCCGGTATCCCGGAGATCATGATCGGCGACACCATCGCCGACCCCGAGGACCCGCGTCCGCTGCCGCTGATCACGGTGGACGAGCCCGCGATCTCGATGACCATCGGTACCAACACCTCGCCGCTGGTCGGCAAGGGCGGCAAGGGCCACAAGGTCACCGCGCGCCTGGTCAAGGACCGCCTGGAGCGCGAGCTGGTCGGCAACGTGTCGCTGCGCGTACTGCCCACCGAGCGTCCCGACACGTGGGAGGTCCAGGGCCGCGGCGAGCTTGCCCTGGCGATCCTGGTGGAGACCATGCGCCGGGAGGGCTTCGAGCTCACCGTCGGCAAGCCGCAGGTGGTCACCCGCGAGGTCAACGGCAAGATCCACGAGCCGGTGGAGCGGCTGACCATCGACTCGCCGGAGGAGTACCTCGGCGCGATCACCCAGCTCCTGGCGTCCCGCAAGGGCCGCATGGAGACCATGACCAACCACGGCACCGGCTGGATCCGGATGGAGTTCGTGGTGCCCGCGCGTGGCCTGATCGGCTTCCGCACCGAGTTCCTCACGGACACCCGGGGCACCGGCATCGCGCACAGCGTGCACGAGGGCTACGAGCCGTGGTTCGGCGAGATCCGGACCCGCAACAACGGCTCCCTGGTCGCCGACCGCGCGGGTGTCGCGACGCCGTTCGCGATGATGAACCTGCAGGAGCGCGGTCAGATGTTCGTCGAGCCGACCACCGAGGTGTACGAGGGCATGATCGTCGGCGAGAACTCGCGCGCCGACGACATGGACGTCAACATCACCAAGGAGAAGAAGCTCACGAACATGCGCTCGTCGACCTCCGACGAGACCGAGAAGCTGATCCCGCCGCGCAAGCTGTCGCTGGAGCAGGCGCTCGAGTTCTGCCGCGAGGACGAGTGCATCGAGGTGACCCCGGAGACCGTGCGCATCCGCAAGGTCGTTCTCGATCAGAAGGAGCGCGGCCGCTCGGCCTCGCGTGCCAAGCGCTGATCATTTGACGGTCGCCGTCGGCGACCCGAAACGAGCCGGTGACCTGCGGTCGAATCCGCAGGTCACCGGCTTTTCGCATGCTGAGACCAAGTCGATATCTTTGCCCGGTTATATTCGTTATGTTGGCTATGTGCGCGAAATATTCGATCAGTAATCGATCAACTTCGAACTTTCAAGGAAACGTAAATGTTAATTACTTTTCGTTTCAAGGTTTACTCTGACTGCCTCTTGACGTCCGGGTAATTGGGTTGCGAGAGTCCGTGCGGCCACCAAACCAAACGGCACTCGGTCGAACCCGACCTCACCTCGGGGGTATTTGCGGCAATGACCATGCAACCCCAGCTGGTCCCGGAAGCGGGCGGACCCCCGGCTTCAGGGGAACCCGGCGCGATGCTCGACAAAACGGGCGTCGGCGCCGTACCGAAAGAGATCGTGGGGCGTTCGCCGAGCCAACTGGCATGGCGGCGCTTTCGCAAGGATCGTATCGGTATGGTCTCGACGGCCATAGTGGTTTTCTTTTTCGTGATCGCTTTTGCCGCGCCCTTGATCTCGAAGCTGTACGGCAAGAACCCTTACACGCGTTACGGCCAGACCGAGCCCGGGCTGCTCAACTCCCGCGGGTTCCCGATCGCGCCCAACGGTGGCATGTCCGGGGAGTACTGGTTCGGCATCGAGCCGACGCTGGGCCGGGACGTGCTGACCCAACTCGTCTACGGCATCCGGACGTCCCTGCTGCTCGCGGTCATCGTGGTGCTGATCGTCACGATCATGGGCACCATCCTGGGGATCACGGCCGGCTACCTCGGTGGTCGGACCGACTACGTCATCAGTCGGGTCATCGACACCCTCCTGGCGATGCCGTCGCAGCTGTTCTTCATCGCCTTCACGCCGATCGCCCTCGCGCTGTTCGTGAGCGACCGCGAGACCACGCCGACCTGGCTGCGGGCCACGGCGCTGATCATCGTGTTGTCGCTCTTCGGCTGGTGCCGGATCGCCCGCATCCTGCGCGGGCAGGTGCTGTCGATGCGCGAGCGCGAGTTCATCGAAGCCGCCAAGATCAGCGGCGCGAGCTCCAGGCGGATCATCTTCCGCGAGCTGCTGCCCAACCTGTGGACCCCGATCCTGATCGTCGCGACGATCGAGGTGCCGACCTACGTCACCACCGAGGCGGCACTCTCCTTCCTCGGCGTCGGCATGACGGAGCCGACCCCCGACTGGGGCCGGATGATCCACAAGGGCTTCGAGAACATGCAGAGCGACGTCACGTACATGGCCTTCCCGGCCGCCGCGATGGTGATCTTCGTACTCGCCTTCAACCTCTTCGGCGACTCGGTCCGCGACGCGCTGGACCCCAAGGCCAACCGATGAGGGGGCGTGGTCACGTCCCTGGTCGACGCGCATAAACCGCGTTCCGTCACGGCCTTCGCGTCTGCTTCTGGCACTTCCTTGCATGCCGTAAGGCACCAGCCGGGTCAACCCGGATTTCTTGATGAGGGGATTACATGACAACGACCGGGAAGCACCGGTTCGCCGCGTTGCTCGCAGTGGGGGCCCTCGCGGTCTCGGCGTCCGCGTGCAGCAGCGGCGGCGGGGACGAGAAGGAAGAGCAGGGCAAGCCGCAGGCCAAGACCGCGGCCGTCTCGGTGGGCACGGCCGCCGATTCGAAGGGGCCCGCCCCCGAGATCCCCGGTGCCAAGAAGGGCGGCGTGGCCGGCGTCCTCAACCGCAGCGGCTTCGCGCACCTGGACCCCCAGCGCGCGTACGTCAGCAACCTGATGACCATCTCCGAACTGGTCTCGCGGCGCCTGACCTTCTACAAGAAGGAGGGCGACAAGACCACGCTCGTCGGCGACCTGGCCACGGACCCGGGCACCACCACCGACGGTGGCAAGACCTGGAAGTTCACCCTGAAGGACAACCTCAAGTACGAGGACGGCACGCCGATCGTCGCGGCGGACGTCAAGTACGGGGTGGAACGCTCCTTCCACAAGGCCTACAACCAGGGCCCCAAGTGGGTGCAGCAGTGGCTCACGGGCACCGAGAACTACTTCGAGGTGTACGAAGGCCCGTTCAACGGCAAGGAGTTGGGTCCGGACAAGATCGAGGTGCCGGACGCGAAGACGATCATCTTCAAGCTGACCGAGGCGCACCCCGACTTCCCGTTCGCGGTCGCCATGGGTACCTCCTCGCCGATGCCGAAGGCGAAGGAGACCAAGGACGACAACGACCGCAAGCCGTTCGCGAGCGGTCCGTACAAGATCACCACGCACGAGCCGGACAAGGCCCTGATCCTGGACAAGAACACGAACTGGGACCCGGCGACCGACGCGATCCGGCACCAGTACGTGGACCAGTTCAAGTTCGAACTCGGGGTCGCGGCTCCGCAGCAGTTCCAGCGGCTGACCGCCGCGGCCGGCAGTGACGCCGCCGCGTTCACCCTCAACGAGCGCCCCGACGCCAACTTCGCGCAGCAGATCGCGACCGACCCGGCGCTCAAGAACCGGGTCACCGACGCCGTGGGCCCGTACACGAACCGCTGGGACATCAACAACAAGCGGATCACCGACGTCAACGTGCGCAAGGCGATGTTGACCGCGTTCCCGCGCAACTCGGCCCGACTGGCCGAAGGCGGCCCGACCGCGGGCGACTTCGCGAACTCGCTCGCCTCGGTGACCCAACTCGGCTTCGCGCCGTACAAGAGCCTGTTCGACGGTCTGCCGCCGGACGGTGACCAGGCCAAGGCCAAGCAGATGCTGGAAGCGGCGGGCAAGGTCGGCCAGAAGGTCGTCTTCTGCTTCACCACGTCCAAGACCCAGCAGGAGCGCGCGCTGCCCATCATCGACTCGCTGAACAAGGCGGGCTTCCAGATGGAGCGCAAGGAGATCTCCGACAAGGAGTACTACGACGTCATCGGCAAGCTGGACACCCCCTGCGACCTGTACTGGGCCGGCTGGGGCGCGGACTGGCCGACCGGCGCCACCGTCTACACCCCGGTCTTCGACGGTCGCAAGGTCGTCGACGACGGCGAGAACTACTCGCAGTACAACAACCCGAGCGTGAACACGGAGATCGACCGGATCCTCAAGATCACGGACGTGAACCAGCAGGCGGTCGAGTGGATGAAGCTGGACCAGAAGATCATGGAAGACGTGCCGACGATCCCGTACCTGTACCAGCGGCACCGTCTCGTCTACGGCCCGCAGATCGGTGGTGCCGGGCTGAACATCCACGGTGCGATCGACCTGCACAACGTCTTCGTCAAGTAGTAGCCGTCAGCCCCTCTTCCGGTTGATCCGACGGTGAAGCGTTCGGTCCGGGACCCCGAGACGGGGGTCCCGGACCGACGCGGCGGGACGGATCCACCCCCTGGGCACATCGCGGAGGAAGCCCGGCCTCATGCTTCGATTCCTGGTCCGTCGGCTGATCGGCGTAGTGGCGATCCTGCTCGTCGTCAGCGGCATCACCTTCTATCTCTTCTTCGCGGCCTCCGGCGCCGACGACGTCGTACGACTTTCGTGCGGTCGCAACTGCACCCCGGAGATGCGCGAAGTGGTCCGGCAGAACCTCGGCCTGGACAAACCCCTCATCGAACAGTTCTGGATCTTCATCTCGGGGATCTTCACGGGCCGGACCATCGGCGACAAGGCCTGCGACGCGCCTTGTCTGGGCTACTCGTTCGCCAACAACGAGAACGTCTTCGACAAGTTGTCCGACCGTTTCCCGGTGACCCTGTCGCTCGCGATCGGCGCGATCCTGCTGTGCACCACGATCGGCATCGGGATGGGCGTGCTGGCCGCGCTCAAGCGCGGCAAGACCACGGACAAGGTGACCACCGGCGTCGCACTGCTCAGTGGCTCCGCCCCGATCTACGTTCTGGGCCCGCTGTTCATCTACGTCTTCGTGCAGCAACTCGGATGGCTCGACCGACCGACGGACCCCCCATCGTTCTTCGGTGATCCCGGAGGATGGGCATCCGCTCTGCTGCTGCCGTGGATCTGTCTGATGACGATCCATATGGCGATGTACTGCCGCCTCACCAGATCCACCATGGTCGACGTGTTGTCCGAGGACTACGTCCGAACACTCAAGGCCAAGGGCCTGTCCGGACGCAGCGTCTACTTCAAACACGCCTTTCGCGGCGCGCTCAGCCCGATCGTCACCGTCCTGGGCGTGGACATCGGCGTCCTGATGAGCGGCACGATCATCACCGAGTCCACCTTCAGCCTGCACGGCATCGGCATGCTCGCGGTGACCTCGGTGGTCGACTCGGACCTGCCGATGATGATGGGCGTGGTGATGGTCGCGGCCACCTTCACGATGCTCGCCAACCTCGCGGTGGACATGGCCTACGCGGCCATCGACCCCCGGGTACGGCTGTCATGACGGGCGGCCCGCGATGAGACTCCGCCGCGGCGCGGCCACCAGCCCCGCCGAATCCGAAGCGTCAAAGCCCACCACGCCCGCGGCATCCACGGATGTCACGGTCTCCGACGAACAGGCCCGGGAGCAGGACATGGCCGCCGGCACCGATACCACCGACGGCACCCCGAGCCTGGTCAAGCAGCGCGATTCGAGTTCCTCTGGCGACCGGCCCGACGCGTTCCTGTCGGTCCGGGACCTGCAGGTGCACTTCAGCACCGAGGACGGTGTGGTCAAGGCCGTCGACGGGTTGTCCTTCGACGTCGAGAAGGGCCGCACGCTCGGCATCGTCGGCGAGTCCGGATCGGGCAAGTCGGTCTCCTCGCTGACCATCCTGGGACTGCACAACCGGGAACGGACGAAGATCCACGGCGAGATCCGGTTCGAAGGCCACGAGTTGGTCCGGATGCCCGAGCGCAAACTGCGCGACCTGCGCGGGCGCCGGATCTCGATGATCTTCCAGGACCCGCTGACCGCGCTGTCGCCGTTCTACACGGTCGGCGAGCAGATCGCCGAGTCCTACCGCCGGCACACCGGTGCCAATCGGCACGACGCGCACGCGCGGGCCATCGAGATGCTGGACCGGGTCGGCATCCCCAACCCCAAGACCCGGGTGAACGACTACCCGCACCACTTCTCCGGCGGCATGCGCCAGCGCGCGATGATCGCGATGTCCCTGGTCTGCGACCCCGACCTGTTGATCGCCGACGAGCCGACGACCGCGCTCGACGTGACGGTCCAGGCGCAGATCCTCGATCTGCTGCGGGACCTGCAGGACGAGTTCGGCACCGCGATCCTGTTCATCACGCACGACCTGGGCGTGATCGCGTCGATGGCGCACGACGTGCTCGTGATGTACGCGGGCCGCAGCGTCGAGAAGGGCACCGTGCGCGAGGTGCTCAAGAACCCCCGCCACCCGTACACGTGGGGCCTGTTGTCGTCGATGCCCAACCTCTCGGGCGACGTCGACATCCCGCTGCGGCCGGTCCGCGGTACTCCGCCGAGCCTGTTGTCCCCGCCCTCGGGATGCCCCTTCCACCCGCGCTGCGACTACGTCGACGTGGTCGGCGGCGACCGGTGCTCGACCGAGCGCCCGCCGCTCGCCCTGGTGGACGGTCGCGGCGCCGCGTGCCACCTGAGCGCCGAGGACAAGCAACGGATCTTCATCGACGACGTCCGCCCGCTGCTCGGCTGACCGCCCAAGCCCGGCCGACGACGGTAGAAAGCAGGAGAACGACGATGACCGAGACGATCAGCGAGTCCCCGGCGCCGACCCCGGACCCCGCGCCCGCGTCGCCCGGCGAGGCGCTGCTCGACGTGCGGGGCCTGGTCAAGTACTTCCCCGTCAAGGGGGGCGGTCTGGTCCGCCGCAAGACACTGCACGTGCGCGCGGTCGACGGGATCGACCTGTCGGTCGCGGCGGGGGAGAGCGTGGGCCTGGTCGGCGAGTCCGGCTGCGGCAAGTCCACGACCGGTCGGCTGATCAGCCGGCTGCTCGAACCCACCGGCGGCACGATCCGCTACGACGGCAAGGACATCACGCACGCCACCCGGCGGCAGATCGCGCCGATCCGCACCGAGATCCAGATGATCTTCCAGGACCCGTACTCGTCGCTGAACCCGCGACAGACGGTGGGCGCGATCATCGCGTCGCCGATGGAGGTCAACGGGATCGATCCCGAAGGTGGCCGAAAGAAGCGGGTCCAGGAGCTGCTGGAGCGGGTGGGCCTGAACCCCGAGCACTACAACCGCTTCCCGCACGAGTTCTCCGGCGGGCAGCGTCAGCGCATCGGCATCGCCCGCGCGCTCGCGCTGCAACCGCGGCTGATCGTGGCCGACGAGCCGGTCTCCGCGCTCGACGTGTCGATCCAGGCGCAGGTGATCAACCTGCTCCAGGGCCTGCAACGGGACCTGGGCATCGCGTTCGTGTTCATCGCGCACGACCTCGCGGTGGTGCGGCACTTCTCCCAGCGGGTGGCGGTGATGTACCTCGGCAAGATCGTGGAGATCGCCGACCGCACCTCGCTGTACGCGAACCCGCACCACCCGTACACGCACACCCTGCTGGCCGCGGTGCCCGAGGCGGACCCGGACAAGGGCTCGAACCGGACACGGGTACACGCCTTCGGCGACATGCCCTCGCCGATCAACCCGCCGTCGGGTTGCCGGTTCCGGACCCGCTGCCCCAAGGCGCAGGACGTGTGCGCGAGCGAGGAACCGCCACTGATCGGGATCGAGAGCCTGCTCCAGGGCCACCGCGTCGCGTGCCACTTCCCCGGACCGTTGGAGGCGACCGCGAAGGCGGAGGAGGAGATGCCCGAGGAGCGGATCGAGGCGGCCTTGGAAGCGGGCATCGTCTCCGACCCGGAGTAACGACCCGCCCCTCTATCGCACTCCGGAACGGGATGCCACCGATTTGGTGGCATCCCGTTTTTCGTGCTTTCCTGCAGGTCAGCTACGCGCGTTGAACCGGATCCGATGCGCCGGCGGAGGCCGTCTCGGCCGGGCGAGTATCGTCACGCTCGGTAGCGTTTCTCGCTTTGTGAGACGAGGTAGGGGCCGTGCTATGGGTGTTCGTTCATCGGACTGTATGCTCCGGGCAGCGGTACATGGTGTCCGTTTGATACGGCTTCATTACTGGTCTCATATGTCTGGGTTTCGAGATTGATCACAGATTTACGTGATCAAACTGAAACCTGTAGGGGATTGGTCGCAGCCAATCGGTGACGGATAGTAGATCCGCTTGTGCTCGGAACCTGGTCACGCGCTCGGGGGCGCCGACTCTACGAGCAGCTGTGACGGAAGCTTCCCGCTTGGGAGCCCCGTTGCACTTCACTTCGGTAGTGATTCCATGAGGAGGCAACCCATGCGCGGAACAACGCGCGTGAAGTGGGTCGTGGGTATGGCCGTTCTCGGCCTGGCCGCGACTGCGTGTGGCAGCAGCGATGACGACAAGGGCAGCAAGGGCGGCAGCGGGCTCCCCGCCGGCTACTACTCCGCCAGCAGCACCGAGCCGCAGAACCTGATTCAGCCGGCGAACTCGAACGAGACCGGTGGGTTCTACCCGCTGCAGCTCATGTTCCGCGGTCTGTACACCTACGACTCGAAGACCGGCCAGCCCGTGCCGGCCATGGCGCAGTCGGTGGACAGCCCGGACTCGACGAACTACACCGTGAAGCTCAAGCCCGGGTGGACCTTCCACAACGGCGAGCCGGTCACGGCGAAGTCCTTCGTCGACGCTTGGAACTGGGGTGCCAACTCCGAGAACAAGCAGATCAACTCGACCTGGTTCGAGCTGATCGAGGGTTACGACGCGGTGCACCCCAAGGAGGGCGCGCCGGCCACGAAGGAGATGTCCGGTCTCAAGGTCGTGGACGACAACACGTTCACGATCAAGCTGACCCAGGCCGTTTCGTCCTTCAAGTCG
Source organism: Embleya sp. NPDC025285 (assembly GCF_055558835.1). Classification (NCBI taxonomy): domain Bacteria; kingdom Bacillati; phylum Actinomycetota; class Actinomycetes; order Kitasatosporales; family Streptomycetaceae; genus Embleya; species Embleya sp. NPDC025285. The sequence goes on along the minus strand of NZ_JBVHLU010000002.1, from coordinate 59,394 downwards.
CGCCTCGGCTACGTGGTCTACTCGCCGCTGCCGCAGGAGTTCTTCAAGGACCCGAAGAAGTACGGCGAGGCGCCGATCGGCAACGGTCCGTTCCAGATCGACGCCGCGAACGGCGGCTGGAACCACAAGAAGTCGATCACCGTGAAGAAGTACGACAAGTACGCCGGTGACGACAAGGCGAAGTCCAACGGTGTGCGTCTGGAGATGTACACCACGTACGACGCCGCCTACACGGCGCTGCGCGACAACAAGCTCGACGTGATCGACCAGATCCCGACGGCGGCGGTCGGCAGCTTCAAGAAGGACCTGGGCGAGCGCGCGATCGAGGCCCCGCAGTACTCGATCCAGAAGATCGGCTTCCCGCTGTACGACGCCGGCTGGGGCGCGCCGGGCAAGGAGAAGGTCCGTCAGGGCCTGTCCATGGCGATCGACCGGGCGAGCATCGTCAAGGCGATCTACAAGGGCGCCGAGCAGCCGGCGACCGACTGGCTGGCCCCGAACATCCCGGGTTACAGCAAGGACATCACCGGCGATTTGACCAAGTACGACCCGGCCAAGGCCCGTGAGCTGGTCCAGGCCGGCGGCGGCATCCCCGGTGGCACGCTCAAGATCGCCACGAACGCGGACGGCCCGCACAAGGAATGGGTCACCGCGGTCTGCAACAGCATCAACGAGGCGCTGAAGCAGCCGACCGCCTGCGAGCCGAAGCTGTACCCCGAGTTCAGCGTGGCGCGCAAGGACATCACCGAGAAGAAGATGACTGGCGCGTACCGCACCGGCTGGCGTGGGGACTACCCGTTCCCGGACAACTTCCTCGCCGACATCTACAAGACCGATGCCGCGTCCAACGACTCGGGCTACTCCAACCCGGTGTTCGACGACCTGGCCAAGCGCGCGATGTCCGCGACCGACCAGAACGAGGGCGTCAAGCTCTGGCAGCAGGCCGAGCAGCAGATGGCGAAGGACGTTCCGTCCATCCCGCTGTGGTACTACGTGACCAAGGGCGGCTCCTCGACCAAGGTCTCCAACGTCCAGTTCGACCCGTACGGCAACCCGGTCTTCACCGAGGTCACCGTCAAGTAGTGATCCGGACATGAACCGGCGCTGACATCGGTCCGGCCGCACCCCCGGGTGCGGCCGGACCTTGCCGGTGGCGGCCGGACCGGCGACGTGCGATCCGCGGCGCCGGTTGCTGGTCCGATCCCTCGCTTCGGGCCGACGACGACAGCAGGAGGCTGGCATGGGGCGATATGTCGTACGGCGACTGCTCCAGATGATCCCGGTGTTCATCGGGACCACGTTCTTGATTTATTTCATGGTGTACCAGCTCGGTGGCGACCCCATCGCAGCCATGTTCGGCGACAGGGGTGCCGACCCCGTCTTCGTGCGCCAGATGCGGGAAGAGTTCCACCTGAACGACCCGCTGATCGTGCAGTACTGGTACTACATCACCGACCTGCTCCAGGGTGATTTCGGGACGAGCTTCAACGGCCGTCCCGTCGCCGACGAGCTCAAGCGAGCCTTCCCGGTGTCGATCCGGCTCGCGATGATCGCGTTCGCGATCGAGGTCGTCGTCGGTGTCGGCCTGGGCCTGCTGTCCGGCCTGCGCCGCGGCAAGTTCGTCGACACGCTCGTTCTCGCCGGCACGCTGGTGGTCATCTCGATCCCGGTCTTCGTGCTCGGTACCGTCGCCCAGTTCTGGCTGGGTTCGGAGTGGGGCATTTTCGAGGCCACCGCCACCGTGGGCGACGCGACCTGGAGTCAGCTCCTGTTGCCGGGCATCGTGCTCGGCTCACTTTCCTTGGCCTTCGTCGCCCGACTCACCCGGACCAGCGTCGCGGAGAACATGCGCGCCGACTACGTCCGGACCGCGACCGCCAAGGGTCTTCCGCGTCGGCGGGTGGTCACCCGCCACCTCCTGCGCAACTCGCTCATTCCCGTGGTGACGTTCCTCGGTGCGGATCTCGGTGCCCTGATGGCCGGCGCGATCGTGACCGAGGGCATCTTCAACGTCGACGGTGTCGGCCGCCTGATCTATCTCGCGGTCACCAAGCACGAGAGCGCGACAGTGGTCGGCGCGGTGGCGGCGCTGGTGATGATCTACCTGGTCATGAACCTGATCGTCGACCTGCTGTACGCCGTCCTGGACCCGAGGATCCGGTATGCCTGACATGAACAAGCAGCAGCGCGAACAACTGGGGACCAGCAGCGACGAGCAGCCCCAGTCCGCCATCGAGCTGCCCGGAATGCTGCTCGCGGACGAAGAGGGCACGACCCTGGAGAAGCGCGGCGCCTACGCGGCGCCCGACGTGCAGGGACCGCAGGACAAGCCGCGCGGGGCCTGGGCCGAGGCGTGGCGCGAGCTGCGCAACAGCCCGAGCTTCTACGTGTCGGGCGTGCTGCTGCTCTTCCTGGTGTTCATGGCCTGCTTCCCGGGTGTGTTCACGAACATCGACCCGCGGCACTGCCCGATCCTGGACACCAACAAGGACCCGTCCGGCGACCACTGGTTCGGCACCAACGTCCAGGGCTGCGACGTGTACGCGCGTACCGTCTACGGCGCCCGCGCCTCGATCATCGTCGGCGTGGCCACGACCGCGCTGATCGTGGTCATCGGCGGTCTCATCGGTGCGCTGTCCGGCTACTTCGGTGGCTGGCTGGACACCATCCTGGCCCGCATGACGGACATCTTCTTCGGCATTCCGCTGCTGCTGGCCGCGCTCGTGTTCATGAGTTCGGTCAAGGACCGCACCGTGTGGACCGTGGTGGCCGCGCTCGGCATCTTCGGTTGGATGCAGATCGCGCGCATCATGCGCGGTTCGGTGATCACCGTGAAGAAGTCCGACTACGTGGTCGCCGCCAGGGCGCTCGGCGCCGGCACCCCGCGGATCCTGGGCCGGCACGTGCTGCCGAACGCGATCGCCCCGGTGATCGTGGTCGCGACCATCTCGCTCGGCACCTTCATCGCCACCGAGGCGACGCTGTCCTTCCTGGGCATCGGGCTGCCGCCCACCGAGATCTCGTGGGGCGCGGACATCAGCTCCGCGACCACCGCGCTGCGCGACTCGCCGTACCAGCTGATCTTCCCGTCGATCTTCCTCTCGGTCACGGTGTTCAGCTTCATCCTGCTCGGCGACGCGGTGCGCGACGCCCTCGACCCGAAGCTCCGCTGAGGGAGGGGACAGACAAGTGACGACGATCGACACGAAGAACAAGCCCGAGGGCTCGGGCTCGGCCGCCGCCGCGCCGCTGCTCGAAGTGGACAACCTCCACGTCGAGTTCCGCACCCGCGACGGCGTGGCCAAGGCGATCAACGGTGTCTCGTACGACGTCAGCGCCGGCGAGACGCTCGCGGTGCTCGGCGAGTCCGGCTCCGGCAAGTCGGTGACCGCGCAGACGATCATGGGCATCCTGGACATGCCGCCGGGGCATATCACCGGTGGTGAGATCCGCTTCCACGGCAAGGACATGCTCAAGATGTCCAAGGAGGAGCGCCGGAAGATCCGCGGCCAGAAGATCTCGATGATCTTCCAGGACGCGCTCTCCGCGCTCAACCCGGTGTACTCGGTCGGCTTCCAGCTCGCCGAGATGTTCACCGTGCACCGCGGGATGTCCAAGAAGGACGCCAAGCTCAAGTCCATCGAGTTGATGGACCAGGTGCGCATTCCGGCCGCCAAGGACCGGGTGAACGACTACCCGCACCAGTTCTCCGGCGGTATGCGCCAGCGCATCATGATCGCGATGGCGCTCGCGCTGGACCCCGAGCTGATCATCGCGGACGAGCCGACCACGGCGCTGGACGTGACCGTGCAGGCGCAGGTGATGGACCTGCTCGCGGAACTCCAGCGCGAGCGCAACATGGGCCTGATCCTGATCACCCACGACCTCGGCGTGGTCGCCGACGTCGCGGACAAGATCGCGGTCATGTACGCGGGCCGGATCGTCGAGCAGGCGCCGGTGCGCGAGTTGTACCGGCAGCCGACCCACCCGTACACCAAGGGTCTGCTCGAGTCGATCCCGCGCCTGGACCACAAGGGCCGCGAGCTGTACGCGATCAAGGGCCTGCCGCCGAACCTGATGCGGATCCCGTCCGGCTGCGCGTTCAACCCGCGCTGCCCGTACGCGCAGGACGTGTGTCGCAGCGAGGTTCCGCCGCTGCACGAGATCTCGGTCGGGCGTGGCAGCGCTTGCCACTTCTGGGAGACCGTGATGGAGGGAGAAGTCCGTGGCTGAGTCCGCGAGCGGCGCGACCGCCGCCGATCTGCGCAAGCTCGTCAAGCCGGTGGCGCAGGGCGAGCCGATCCTTCAGGTGCGGGGGCTGGTCAAGCACTTCCCGATCACCCAGGGCATCCTCTTCCAGAAGAAGATCGGCGCCGTCAAGGCCGTCGACGGTGTCACCTTCGACCTGATGAAGGGCGAGACCCTCGGTCTGGTCGGCGAGTCGGGTTGTGGCAAGTCGACGGTGGCCCGACTCCTGATGAACCTGGAGACGATCACCGCCGGCAGCGTCCTGTACAAGGGCGACGACCTGGCGAAGCTGTCCGGTCGCGCGCTCAAGGCGGTGCGCCGCAACATCCAGATGGTCTTCCAGGACCCGTACACCTCGCTGAACCCGCGGATGACGGTCGCCGACATCGTCGGCGAGCCGTACGACATCCACCCGGAGGTCGCGCCCAGGGGCGACCGCAAGCGGCGGGTCCAGGAACTGCTGGACCTGGTGGGTCTGAACCCGGAGCACATCAACCGGTATCCGCACCAGTTCTCCGGCGGTCAGCGCCAGCGCATCGGGATCGCCCGCGGCCTCGCGCTCAACCCGGAGATCATCATCGCGGACGAGCCGGTCTCCGCGCTGGACGTGTCGGTGCAGGCGCAGGTGGTCAACCTGCTGGAGAAGCTGCAGAACGAACTGGGTCTGTCCTACCTGTTCATCGCGCACGACCTCTCCGTGGTGCGGCACATCTCGGACCGCGTCGCGGTGATGTACCTCGGGCGAATCGCCGAGATCGGCACCGACGCGCAGATCTACGACCACCCGACGCACCCGTACACCCAGGCGCTGCTGTCCGCGGTGCCGGTGCCGGACCCGGACGGCCGTGAGCACCGCGAGCGGATCATCCTCACCGGTGACGTGCCCTCGCCGGCGAACCCGCCGTCGGGCTGCCGGTTCCGCACCCGCTGCTGGAAGGCGCAGGACATCTGCGCCGAGCAGGAGCCGTTGCTGGAGATCCGCAAGGGCCTCTCCGGTCTGGGCGCGCACGACAGCGCGTGTCACTTCGCCGAGGAGAAGGACATCGTCGGCGCGTCCTGAACCGCGCACCGACCCGACAGTGCCCGCCGTTCCGATCGGAACGGCGGGCACTGTCGTGTTTCCGGGCGGCTTCGGGTCAGCCGGCGCCGTCGGTCGCCGGCCGCGCCAGGGCGCGGTGCAGGAAGTCGACCTGGAGGAGCAGGAGGTTCTCGGCGACCTGCTCCTGCGGTGTCATGTGGGTGACTCCGGACAGCGGCAGCACCTCGTGCGGGTAGCCCGCCGCGAGGAGCGCGCCGCTCAGCCGCAGGGTGTGCGCCGCGACCACGTTGTCGTCGGCGAGGCCGTGCACCAGCATCAGCGGGCGGCGGGTCGCCGCCACTTCGCCCGGCTCGGTCCCCGAGACGAGCGAGTTCTCGCGGTACACCTCGGGCCGTTCGCTCGGCAGGCCGAGATAGCGCTCGGTGTAGTGCGTGTCGTACAGCGCCCAGTCGGTGACCGGCGCGCCGGCGACCGCCGCGTGGAAGACGTCCGGGCGGCGCAGGACGGCCAGCGCCGCCAGGTAGCCGCCGTAGGACCAGCCCCGGATGCCCACCCGCGTGGTGTCCAGCCAGGGCCGCTCGGCGGCGAGCGCTTGAAGCGCGTCCACCTGGTCCTGGAGGGTGATCGGGCCGAGGTCGAGGTGGACCGACTTCTCCCACTCGGGGGAGTGCCCGGGGGTGCCCCGGCCGTCCGCGACGAGCACCGCGAAGCCCTGGTCGGCGAACCACTGCGAGGTCAGGTGCGGGTTGCGGGCGGCGAGCACGCGCGGGCCGTGCGGGCCGCCGTACGGGTCCATCAGGACCGGCAGCCGCTCGCCTGAGGCGGGGTCGAACCCGGTCGGCAGGAGCAGCGCGCATGGGATCTCGCGGGCCCCGGCGCGGAGCAGCTCGACTCGTGCGGTGAGCACCGGGGTGGCCGCGTGCGAGGTGATCTCGGCGAGTTCGGCGCCGTCCCGGTGCACGGTGACCCGGGTGCCGAAGCGGTCGAGCGAGGCGGACAACAACACCGTGGTGTCGCCGGAGCGCACCGCGCTGTGCCAGCCGGGCTCGGTGCTCACCCGGGTGACCCCGTCCGAGGCGACGCGGTACACGTGCACCTCGCCGATCTCGGCGGCGCTCGCGTCGGTGCCGGCCGACGCGGTGATCAGCACGTCCTCGTCGGCGATGTCCAGGATCGTGCGGACGAACAGGCGCCGGTCGGTCGACTCCTTGTCCGCGACCACCAGGCGACGCGCGCCGTCGGCGTCGACCAGCCGGACCAGCCGGCCGTCCGGCGTCCACGCCGGTACGCCGGGGATCAGGTCGACCCACACGTCGTCGGTCTCGGTGTGCAGTTCGCGGGTGGTCCCCGTGGCGACGTCCACGGCGAGGGTGAGCAGGCGCTTCTGGTCGCGCGGCTGCACACTCAGCAGCGGGTCGCCGCCGGCCGACCAGTGCACGCTCGCGAGGTAGGGGTACGCGTCGTGATCCCAGCCCAGTTCGGTGCGGTTGCCGTCCAGACCGATCAGCCACGCGGTGACCTCGGCGTTGGCGGTGCCGGCCGCCGGATAGGCGACCCGGGTCGGCGCGGCGGCCGGGTTCGCGGGGTCGCCGATCCACCAGCGGTCCACCGGCGCGTCGTCGGCGCGTGCGGCGATCAGCGCGGAGCCGTCGGGGGCCCACCAATAGCCCCGGAACCTGGACATCTCCTCGGCGGCGATGAACTCGGCCAGACCCCACGTGACGCCGTCGCCGTCCGGTTCGGCCAGCGCGACGTCGAGCGAGCCGTCGGCGGTCACCACGCGCAGCGCGCCGCCGGCCACGTAGGCGATGTGCGTGCCGGTGGGGGAGGGCCGCGGATCGATCACCGGGCCCGGCACGGCAAGCTCGCGCGGGGCCTCGCCGGTGGCGAGGGAGACCGCGAACAGCCGGCCCGAAAGGGTGAAAGCGGCCAGGTCGCCCACGCTGTCGAGCGCGTAGCCGACGATGCCGGCCGCCCCCTCGCGACTGCGTTCGCGCCGGGCCCGCTCCTCGGCCGACAGGTGCTCGGCCGCGCCACCGAGCAGGACCGCGGGATCGGCCACCAGGCGCTCGACGCCGGTGAGCGGATCCAGCGTCCACAGGCACGTGGTGGAGTCGTCGGCGGCCTTGGACCGCAGGAATGTGATCCGGCGGTCGGCGATGCCGAAGCCGCGTGGAGCGCCTTGGGTGAAGCGCTGCGTGCGGGCGTATTGCCGGGGAAATGTGATCTCCGAGCTCATGCGCCACAGCGTACGGGGGCGGTGACGGCGGGAGGAGGGGAGACCGAGGGAGAGTGCGGACGGTTGTACGAACACCACCTCGCGCCCGCTGAACGAGTGAACGCGGTTCGTGACCGTTGGCTTACAGTCTGTGTGTAGACATGTCCCTTTGGGTGCGAAGGCCGGTTTCCCCGAGTCGGCCCCGGACCCCCTGCGCACAGGAGGTGCGTGACTGTGGTGGTGTCCGTCTCCGCCGTGCTGCTGCTCGGTGTCACCGTGGTCTTCCTCGTCCGGAAGTCCTCCCTCAGGCCCGTCCACGCGATCGTCTGCGCGTTGCTCGGCTTCTATTTGTCGAGCACGTCCATGGCCCCCTCCATCCGCGACGCGGGCATGAGCTTCGCGGGAGTGGTGAACGGGATCCACTTCTGACCGAGTCGCGGGATCGATCTTCGACGGGCCCGCTTCCGGATCGAGCCTCGTCGGCGTGGGCCCCGGGGCCGCTCCCGGGGTCGGCACGTTGCGATGACGGGTTCGGCGGGCTTTGTAGGCTCGTCTGCCATGACCAATCGATGGCTGGCCAATACCGGTGGCACCCGAGGGCCCGAGTACGCCGAGCGGTTTCGCAGGCTCGCCGCGGAAGGGCGGGACCTGCACGGTGAGGCGCGGTTCTGCGACGAGCTGCTGGACGAGCCCGCGCGCGTGCTGGACGCGGGCTGCGGGACGGGTCGCATCGCGATCGAGTTGGCCCGGCAGGGCCACGAGGTGGTCGGCGTCGACCTGGACGCCTCGATGCTGGCCGAGGCGGAGGCCGCCGCTCCCGGGCTGACCTGGGTGCTCGACGACCTCGCCGACCTGGAGCCGCGGGCGCTCGGCGGTCGCGGGAGCTTCGACCTGGTGGTGGCCGCGGGCAACGTGATGATCTTCCTGACCCCGGGCACCGAGGCCGAGGTCGTGCGCGCGCTGGCCACGATGTTGCGGCCGGGCGGCGTGCTGGTCGCCGGCTTCAGCCTCGCGGGCGGCCCCGACGGGGTCGGGGCGACGCTCGGCGTCGACGAATACGAGGCCGCGTGCGCGGCGGCCGGGTTGGTCCGGCGCACCCGGTACGCCGGGTGGGCGCGCGAGCCGTGGATCGAGGGCGGCGACTATCTGGTCGCCGTGCACGCGATGCCGACCGGCTGACCCGTGACCGCGGGGGTCGCCCCCCGGGCACGTCGGTTCGGCTGCGTAGGCTGTCGAACATGACCGAACGCACCGAGGCCCCGCTGCGGCTGTTGCTCGTGCACGCCCATCCGGACGACGAAGTGATCAACAACGGCGCTTCCATGGCGCGCTACGCGGCGGAGGGCGTGCACGTCACGCTCGTCACCTGCACGCTCGGCGAGGAGGGCGAGATCCTGGTCCCCGAGCTGGCCCATCTGGCCGCCGACCGCGAGGACGCGCTCGGGCCGCATCGGATGACCGAGATCGCCGACTCGATGAAGGTGCTCGGCATCGCCGACCAGCGCTTCCTGGGCGGCCCGGGGCGCTACCGCGACTCCGGGATGATGGGCGTGCCGAGCAACGAGCGGCCCGACTGCTTCTGGCAGGCCGACGTCGACGAGGCCGCCGAGCACCTGGTGCCGGTGATCCGCGAGGTGCGCCCGCAGGTGCTCGCCACCTACGACGAGCGCGGCGGCTACGGCCACCCGGACCACATCCAGGCGCACCGGGTGGCCCTGCGCGCCGCCGAGTTGGCCGCCGACCCGACCCACGCCGAGGGCGAGGGCGAGTCCTGGACGATCGCCAAGATCTACTACAACGTGATGCCCCGGTCGGTTCTCAAGGCCGGCATCGAGCGCATGGTGGAGGCCGGCCAGGAGGTGCCCTTCACGGCCGTCGAGGTCGACGAACTGCCGTTCGCGGTGGACGACGACCAGGTCACCACGGCGGTGGACGCGGGTGAGTACGTGGGCGCCAAGTTCGACGCGCTGCGGGCCTACCCCACCCAGGTCTCGGTCGAGGACGGCTTCTTCGCGCTGTCCAACAACATCGGCCAGAGCATCATGTCGGTCGAGCACTACCGACTGGTCCGCGGCGACCTCGGGCCCACCGGCCCGGACGGCCGCGAGGACGACCTGTTCGCCGGACTGCGCCCGTAAGGTAGCCCTCGTGCCACAGAAAGCCGGCCGCGTCGCGGCATACGTCGTGCTGTTCCTGCTCGGCGTGGTGATCGCCTTCATCGGGGCGTTCACCCAGGCGGCCTACCCGCCCGCCGGGCTGATCGTCGCGCTCGCGGGCAGCGGCGCCCTGTTCGTCGCGGGCGGTTCGCTGTTCAAGGCGAAGGCCGGGGCGGTGGTGCCGGTGGCGGGCTGGATGTTGACCGTGTTGTGGCTGGCGAGCTGGACCAAGCCGGAAGGCGACTGGATCTTCGTCAGCGGGTTCCTGTCCTATATCTATCTGCTCGGTGGCACCATCTTTGGTGTCGCCTCGGCCACTTACCCCTGGGGCGGCATCAAACCCGTCCTTCTTTCGGGTGAATCGGTCAAGACGCATACGAGGTGAGGCCCTTGCGCGGCCATGCTTGCCGACGGCGCGTGTCATGCGGCACGCGACGGTGCGGGGTACCGGTGTGGCGGGAGCGCAGTATTGTGTTTGCCGAGGTGCGGTGCGTGTCATGCCCTGTCCACAGGGCCGTCGCGACCGACTCCTCTAGCCCGTCGTACCGGGCAACCTCGGTGGCCGAGTTCGTCCACTCGCCTTCGAAGGGGAGCAGGAAAACCCTCGAAGGCGGTGTCACGACCCGCACGCGGCGTGTGTCAACGCACCGTCGTCGCACTTTCCTGGATACCGTCCGACCCCGGGCGGGGGCGGCCGTGCGCCGCCACGCAACCTTCAGCTGTCGGAGAGCTCGTTCTTCGTGAGTAACGACCAGCCCCCCACGCCCGACGACCCGGGCGCGCAGCCGCGCCGCGACGACCTCGGCGGTGATCCGCATCCGTTCTTCGGACGGGTCGGCCGGCAGTCGCAGGCAGCGCCCGCTGCCCGTGAGCGATCCGTCGCGCCCGCGTCGCCCCACCCATCCCCCGATCCGTTCGGGGACGACGACGAGTTCGCGTCGTGGTTCGACGACGAACCGCCCCGGCCCGCGCCCGTCGCGGGGCCGCCCGGTGGCTCGTCGTGGCCCAGCGCGGACGACGATGTGCCACCCGTCGCGGAGCCGCCTCGGCACGCGGCCCCGCAGTTGGGACCCAACGGGCTGCCCCAGCGCGTTCCCGGCGCCTCGGGAGCCAGGAGCCTGACGGCCGACGGGACGGGTGCGCCCGGTCCCGTGCCGTTCTCGGACGGGCCGCCGCCGTTCGTACCGGCGCAGCCCGGACAGCCGCCGGCCCAACCCCGACCGCCGGGGCAACCGGGATCCGGCATGCCGGCCGCCCACGCGGGCGAGCCCGGCCCGGGCACGCCCGGTGCCGGCCTGGACGACGCCGGCTACGGCCCGCCGCCCGGGACCGAACCGGTCGTCCAGCCGAACCAGCCGGCCGCGGCGGCCGAGAGCGGTGCGCTGCCCCCGCGGGTGGGCCGCCGCCGACTGATCGCCGGCTTCGGCACGCCCGAGGCCGCGCCGGTCCCGGTCGCGCCGACCGAGGAGGCGGACGCCGAGTCGGGCGACCAGACCATGACCACCCGGGTCAGCATCAAGATCCCCGGGTCGCGGCCGATCCCGCCGGTGGTGCTGCGCGGCCAGGCTCCGCTGCCCTCACAGGAGGCGCCGCGGTGGACCCGGGACGGCGAGGGCGAGGGACCGTACGAGTACCAGACCCGGCAGGAACAGGACGCCGCCGACCACGGGTTCCCGCAGTACGGCAGCACCGACGCGCACGCGACGGAGACCGGCGCGGGACACCCCGCCGACGCCGGGGAGAACCGTGAGGAAGCCCGGCCGGCGCCGGCGCGACCCGCGCGGCGCAAGCCGAAGGCGCTGATCGCGTGCGCGGCCGGTCTCGCCGTCCTCGGCGGGGTGTACGGCGCGTCGCTGGCCTACGCCGGCGGCGGGGTGCCGCGCGGCACCTCCGTGCTCGGCGTCAACATCGGCGGCCAGTCCCGGGACGAGGCGGTGCGTACGCTCGAACAAAAGCTCGGCGACCGCACCACCAAGCCGATAAAGCTCACCCTGGCCGGCAAGCAGCTGGAGCTCGCCCCGGCGGTGGCCGGACTGCTCCTGGACGCCCGCGCGACGGTCAGCGAGGCGTCGAAGGGCGGGATGAACCCGCTCACCTCGGTGCCCGCGATGTTCGGCAAGACCCGGGAGACGGCGCCGCGTACGGTGGTGGACCCGGTCAAGCTGGGCGCCGAACTGGAAGCGCTCGCCGCCGAGGCCGGTGGCGCGCAGACGGACGGCGGGATCTCGTTCGCGGGCGGCCAGGCCGCGGCGGTGGCCCCGAGCAAGGGCAAGGTGCTGGACACCCCCGCCGCGATCAAGCTGGTCGAGGCGGCCTTCCTGCAGGGCAACGGTCCGGTCGAACTGCCCACCAAGGCCGCGGACCCGAAGGTCAACCAGGCCGAAGTCGACCGTGCGATGCGCGAGTTCGCGGTGCCCGCGATGTCCGGACCGGTCACCCTGACGGCCGGCAACAAGAGCCAGAAGCTGACCCCCATCGTGCTCGCCAAGTACCTCACGATGGTCCCGGACGGCAGCGGCAGGCTACAGCCCAAGATCGACGTGAACGGGTTGCAGGACGAACTGGGGCAGACCTTCTCCTCGGTCGGCGAGAAGCCGAAGAACGCCACGTTCAAGGTCGAGGGCAAGTTGGCGGCCGGGGCCAAGGTGTCCGTGGTGCCGTCGGTGGCGGGCAAGGGCGTCTCCGGCGCGACCGCGGCCGACGCGCTGCTGTCGGTGCTGGCCAAGACCGGCGCGGCGCGGACCGCGAAGGTCAACCTCGGTCCGGTCGAGCCCGAGCTGACCACCGAGGCCGCCAACAAGCTCGGCATCACCGAGGTGATGTCGACCTACACGACGAACTACCCGTACGCCGCGTATCGGTTGACCAACATCCACCGGGCCGCCGACCTGATCACCGGCTCGGTGATCAAGCCCGGCGAAACCTGGAGCCTGAACAAGACGGTCGGCGAGCGCACCGCGGAGAACGGCTTCGCCAAGGGCACGATCATCAACAACGGGCGCTTCCAGACCGACTTCGGCGGCGGCGTCTCGCAGGTGGCCACGACGACCTTCAACGCGGTGTTCTTCGCCGGGCTCAAGGACGTCATGCACCGCCCGCACAGCTTCTGGATCGATCGCTACCCGGCCGGCCGCGAGGCCACCGTGGCCTGGCCCTCGCTCGACCTGAAGTTCCAGAACGACTCCGGCAAGAACGTCTATCTGGAGTCCACATACACCGACTCCACGGTGACCGTGACGCTGCTCGGGACGCGCAAGTACGACGACATCAAGGCCGAACCCGGCAACAAGTACGACGTGGTCAAGCCCAAGTCGGTGGTCGACAAGTCGGCCGGCTGCGTGGAGCAGGCAGCGTCCGACGGGTTCAAGATCGACGTGACCCGGGTGTTCTTCCAGGGCGGCAAGGAGACGGCGCGGGAGAAGTTCCACACCAAGTACGACCCGGCGGACAAGATCACCTGTGATCGCACCGGCGGCGGTGAGGGCGAGGGGCAGGGCCGCACCGCGGACGCGCCGCCGGCGGGCGGATTGCCGGTGCGCGCCTCCGACGACTGACGTACCGACGGACCGACCGACCGGCGGATCATCGCCGGCACCGGGGACCGGACACGCGCGGCACACGCCGGACGGGCTCGACGAGCTCGTCCGGCGTCGTGTCCTCCGGGGCGGTCTCGTCGCCGGGTGGGGTCGCTCCCGAGGTGGATCAGACCCCGCGCGGGCTCGGTCCCCGGCCTTGGACCCGGGCCTTGGGGGCCTTGGTCCCGGGCCCGTTCAGTCCCTGGGGCGACCCACGTCTCGGGACAGGTCCAGGGCCAGGAAGCGGTCCACGTGTGCCAGTGCCTCGAACCGGGCGCCCGGCGCGAACCCCTGGTCGCGGGACAGCTCGATCAGGAGCCGTAGCGCGGTGCGGGTGTCCAGGTCGTCGTCGAGCGCGGCGTGGATCGACCCGATCGCCTCGGCCGGCATCGCCTGGGACGGGGACTCGGCGAACTCCGCCGTCCGGGCCCGCAACTCGGCGAGTGTGCGCTCGGCCTCGACCACGCCGTGATAGCCCTTCGCGTCCGCCCGCAGGGGCTGGTCCGCGGCCAGCGTGAGCAGGAGCAGGCGCAGCGCGAGCGGGTCCCCGGGGTGCGGGACGGGGTGCCGATTCGCCGCCTCGACCACCGCCGACGGATGCAGCACGTGCACCCGGGCCCGCGGGCCCTGATCGCCGTTCTCCCCGATGTACAGGTCGATCGCGCCGTCCGGTTGCCCGGTGGTGGGCACCGGCATGTTGTACCGCCCGTAGCCGGCCGCGTCCGCGATTCGGGCGCGGTACGGCAGTTGATGGATCGTCACGGTCAGCCGGTGTCGGCCCGCGACCCGACGGAAGGTGTCGGCGAGGATCGCCGCGCGCAGCGAGCGGCTCGGATACGCCACGCGCACCCGTCGGCCGATCGAGGTGGTCACGGTCTCGGACTTGCCGGTCTGGGAATCGGTCAGTCGCACCATGCCGCCCACCGTAGGCGCCCATGACATCTGTCATGGCGCGATCAGGAGGTTTCCCACTTCGTCGTGTCCACGCCTTCGGCCAGGCTGAGGCCATGAAGATCAGGGCTGGGGAACAGACGACCGCGCCGGCCGTCGCGCTGAGCGGCGTGCGCAAGCGCTTCGGTGACCTGCACGCGGTGGCCGGGCTCGACCTGGAGCTGCGCCAGGGCGAGACGGTCGCGCTGCTGGGGCCCAATGGGGCGGGCAAGTCGACCACGCTCGACCTGCTGCTGGGCCTGAGCAGGCCCACCGAGGGCACCGTCGCGCTGTTCGGCGCCGACCCGCGCGAGGCGATCCGTCGCGGCCGGGTCGGCGCGATGCTCCAGACCGGCGGCCTGATGCCGGACGTGACCGTCGGCGAGATGGTCGAGCTGGCCCGAGACCTGCATCCGCGCCCCTTGCCGCAGGCGGAGGTGCTGCGCCGCGCGGGCATCGAGGACCTGGTCGGCAAGGACGTCGGCAAGCTCTCCGGCGGGCAGGCCCAGCGAGTGCGGTTCGCGGTCGCCATCGCGGGCGAGGTGGACCTGATCGTGCTGGACGAGCCGACCACCGGGATGGACGTGGACAGCCGGCAGCGGTTCTGGGTGAGCATGCGCGAGCAGGCCGAGCTGGGCCGCACCGTGCTGTTCGCGACGCACTACCTGGAAGAGGCGGACAACGTCGCCGACCGGGTGCTCGTGCTGCACCGGGGCAGGTTGCTCGCCGACGCGAGCGCCGCGCAGATCAAGGCCCGCGCGGGACTGCGCCGGATCGCCTTCGACCTGGACGCCCCGGTCGAGCGGTACGAGCCCACGCTGCGCGCGCTGCCCGGCGTCGAGCACCTCGAACTGGGCGCCGGCACGGTGCGCATCCGCAGCGCCGACGCGGACGAGACGGTCGCCGCGATCTACGCGGCGGGCCTTCGGCCGCGCGGACTCGAAGTGGCCGGACTCGGCCTGGAGCAGGCGTTCCTGGCGATCACCCAACAGGCGGACGAGGCGGAAGGCACGGAGATCGCGTCATGAAGACCCTGATGAGGCTGGAGATCCTGCGGATGTTGCGCAACCGCCGGTACCTGATCTTCACGCTCGCCTACCCGGTCGCGATGTACCTGATCTTCGGCAGCCAATCCGGTGACGTCGACGGCACCGACGTCTCCGCCTACATCATGGTGTCGATGGCCTCGTTCGGCGCGGTCGGCGCGACGCTCAGCGCGGGCGTGCAGCGGATCGCGGCGGAACGGCAGAGCGGGTGGACCCGGCAGTTGCGGCTGACCACGCTGACCGGGCGCCAATACGTGATCTCCAAACTCGTGTCCGCCTCGGTGGTCGGCCTGCCCGCGATCGTGCTGGTGCTGTTCACCGGCTTCCTGCGCGGCGTGCGGCTGGACCCGTGGCAGTGGGGCGTGATCGTGCTCGCCCTGTGGTTCGGCTCGTTCGTGTTCGCGGTGCTGGGGATCGGGTTGGGCTATCTGGTCGCACCCGACTCGGCGCAGCCGATGTTCATGCTGGTCTATCTGGGCATGGCGGTGCTCGGCGGGATGTGGGTCCCGCTGACCGGGTTCCCGCGCTTCCTGCAGGACGTCGGACACGTGATGCCGACCTACCGATTGGGCCAACTCGGCTGGGAGGTGCTGGGTGGACACCACCCCCGGGTGTCGGACGTCCTGGTGCTGGCCGGCTATCTGGTCGCGTTCACCGCGCTGGCGGCGTGGCGCTACCGTCGCGACGAGCAGAAGGTCGCGGCCTGATCCGGGACCACTCGCAGGACGGGGTCTCGTGCACGACGGGATCCTTCGTACGGAGGGCGCACGACATGGACTGGTCGGACCCGACGCGGCAGGACAGCGCGCGAGGGCGGGCGATCCGGATGTCGTGGTCGCTGCTGTGGTTGTTCTTCCTTACCCCGGTCGTGCACGACCTGGCGACCGGGGACTACGGGCCGGTACGGCTCGCGGTGGGCGCGTTCGGCCTGCTGGTGGTGGTGGTCTGCTACGTGTCGCTGGTGTTCGGCGGGGTCGGCTGGTTCGGGCTGTTCGGGCGGGTGGAGGGCGCGCTGCGCAAGGCGCTGGACAGCGATCGCGCCCAGCAGGTGACCTGCCTGGTGTTGTGGGCGACCGCGGTCGCGCTGATCCTGACCTTCGACGACGCGTGGTTGGGCCTGATGGTCTACGTGTCGGTGTCGGTCGGCGCCGGGCTGCGGTTCCCGCGGTCGATGTGGGCGATCCTGGGCTGTGTGCTGAGCGGGCTCGTGCTCGGTGTGCTGCTGGACGCGGCCGGCAACGACATGCTCGTACTCGCGTTCGTCACGGTGCTCACCGGCGGCCTGATGATCGGCGTGCGCCGACTGCTGGAGACGCTGGCCGAGTTGCGCGAGGCCCGGGAGATCGTGGCCCAGCTCTCGGCCAACGAGGAACGCCTGCGGATGGCGCGCGACCTGCACGACGTGCTGGGCCACTCGTTGTCCCTGATCACGCTCAAGAGCGAGCTGGCCGGCCGGTTTCTGCCCGGGCACGTCGAGCGCGCGGCCGAACAGGTCGCGGACATCGAGCGGGTCAGCCGGCAGGCGCTGGTGGACGTACGCGAGGCGGTCGGCGGATATCGGCGGCCGACCTTCGCGGTCGAGCTGGCGGGCGCCCGGATCGCCGCCCGGGCGGTGGGCATCGAGCTGATCCAGCTCCCGGAGCAGTGGCCGGTGTGCCCCGACCCGGAGGCCGAGGCCGTGCTCGCGTGGGCGCTGCGCGAGGCGGTGACCAACACGATGCGGCACAGCGGCGCACGGCGCTGCACGGTGGCGCTGGGCACGGGCCCGGTGTGGAGCCTGGACGTCACCGACGACGGGCGGGGTGCGGCGGGTCGCGAGGGCAACGGGCTGACCGGGCTGCGCGAGCGGTTCGCGGCGGCCGACGGCAGCATCGGTGTGGGTGTCCCCGAGGGCGGCAAGGGGTTCCGATTGACCGCTTCGGTCCCGGTGCTTCCCGGTAAGGACGAGGAGGGGCAGATCGATCCCGGGGCGAACCGCTAACGTTCGGCCGGTGATCAACGTTCTGCTCGCCGAGGACCAGGCCATGGTGCGCGAGGCACTCGCCGCGCTGCTGGGCCTGGAGGAGGACATCCGCGTCGTCGCCCAGGTCGCGCGTGGTGACGAGGTGGTCGAGGCGGTCCGGACGAGCGCGGTGGACGTGGCCCTGCTGGACATCGAGATGCCCGGTCAGGACGGCCTGGCCGCCGCGGCCGACCTGCGCCGGGCGTTGCCCGGGTGCCGGATCGTCATGTTGACCACGTTCGGCCGGCCCGGCTACCTGCGTCGCGCGATGGAGTTGGGTGCGGACGCGTTCCTGGTCAAGGACGCGCCCGCGGCCCAATTGGCCGACGCCATCCGGCGGGTGCTGCGCGGTGAGCGGGTGATCGACCCCACGCTCGCGGCCACCGCGCTCTCGGTCGGCGCCGATCCGCTCACCGAGCGCGAACGCGACGTGTTGCGCGCGGCGGCGGACGGCTCGACGGTGTCCGAGATCGCGTCGCGGTTGCACCTGTCCGAGGGCACCGTGCGCAATCACCTGTCCTCGTGTATCGGCAAGACGCACGCCCGCAATCGGGCGGACGCGGTCCGCATCGCGCACGAGAACGGCTGGTTGTGAGCGGCCGACCGTGAGCCGCCGGTCGCGCCGGGCGGGTCAGGTCGCGACCGCGACGAAGCGCAGCCGGACGTAGTCCGCGTACCACGTGCCCTCGCGCGACCGGCGGTCGCGCACCAACTCGTCCACGCGGGCCAACAGCGTCTCGTGCGCGGCTTCGGGGAAGTGCGCGAGGGTGCTCGGCCCGAACATCCGCCACCAGTCGGCCGCGGTGTCGCCGGGGGCCAGTGCCGTGGGACGGTCGAAGTACTGCATCAGGCGCACCTCGAAGCCGGCCCGCTCCAGCCGACCGGCGTGCTCGGCCGGGCTCGGGAAGTACCACGGCAACACCGGTTCGCCCAGGCCCTGTTCGGCGGCGGCCGTGCGCAGGCCCCGGATCAGCGCGGCGACGTTGCGGCCGCCGCCCTGCTCGGCGACGAAGACGCCGCCCGGGCGCAGCGCGGCGTGTACGCGGGCGAGCACCTCGTCGGGCCGGGTCATCCAGTGCAGCGCCGCGTTGGAGAAGACCTTGTCGACCGGCTCGGCCGACGTGAAGGTGTGGCCGTCGGCGACGTCGAAGCTCACCCCGGACCCGGCGTGCTTGGCCCGTGCGGTCCGGATCATCCGCGCGTCGGCGTCGATCCCGTGCACCCGCGCACCCGTTCCGGCGATCTCGACGGCGAGGTCGCCGGTGCCACAGCCCAGATCCAGGATCGACTCGTCCGGCCGGGGCGCGAGCAGATCGATCATGGGGCGTCCATGTGCCGAGACGAAGCCGAAGTTGCTGTCGTACGTTGCGGCATCCCAATCCATGCCTTGCAATGTATGACTCCTATCCAGAATTCGATACTCATATCTCATGGAGTGAGACGAAAGATCTTTCTCGTGGATCACGCGGACAAGATCGATGGGACGCGAGCCCGAAGGCCGGTAGAGTCCTGGTGCCCGGCGGCCCGAGTGCCGCCGGAGAGGATGTCGGAGGAATGGGCATGGGGTCGCACCGGGCAAGCGGGCCCGAGCCGGGCTCCCGTCGTCCCCGTCGGGAGCGGATCCGCTGGCTCGCGGCGAGTGCCGCGCTCGCCGCACTGCCCGCCGCGTTGATCGTGGCCCTGTCCGGGGATTCCTCGACCCCCGACCACGCGCTCAGCGCCGATTACGTCCGCACCGGCTCGTGGCCCACCGGCTACAGCGGGCAGTACGTCCTGCGCAACTCCGGCTCCGACACGGTCAAGGGCTGGACCCTGCGCTTCGACCTGCCGGCGGGCACCCGGATCGCCAACGTGTGGAACGGTCGGCTGGAGCCGGCCACCGGCAAGTACACGGTGCGCAACGAGAATTGGAACAAAGCACTGCGTCCG
The DNA here is from genome assembly GCF_055558835.1 of Embleya sp. NPDC025285. Lineage (NCBI taxonomy): Bacteria > Bacillati > Actinomycetota > Actinomycetes > Kitasatosporales > Streptomycetaceae > Embleya > Embleya sp. NPDC025285. Next base: position 40,251 of record NZ_JBVHLU010000002.1, on the reverse strand, counting down.
GGCGAGAGCATCGTGGTCGGCTTCGAGGTCCGCCGGGAAGGCGCCGGTGTGCCGACCGCGAGCGAACCGGCCCGCCCCGACGGGCCGATCGCCTGCACGATCAACGACAAGCCGTGCACCGGGGCCGGTCCGACCGCCTCGGGCGAGCGGTCGACGCCGGCCGGGTCGATTCCGCCGGTCGGCCCGCTCGACACCGACCGGCGCACCGCCTCGGCCGCCCCCACCGCGACCGGCACCGCACGCGCCGGCGGCTCGCCGGCCGGCTCGACACCGCCACCCGCGAGCGGACCCGCCGGCGGCGCGACCCCGCGCTCGGGCACGGTCGAACACCTCGCGCCCTACCTGGACATGACGCTCCCGGGCCCGCTCGACCCCACTCAGGCGGGAGCGGCCGGCACGGTGCGCGAGCGCACGCTGGCCTACGTCGTGGACGGCGGCGGCTGCCGGCCGATGTGGGGCGGGGTGACCCGACTCGACGATCCGGCGACCACCGGCCGGATCGCCGCGCTGCGCGACGCGGGCGGGTCGATCCGGGTCGCGTTCGGCGGCGCCGGCGGCACCGACCTCGCCGCGTCCTGCGGCACGCCCGAGGAACTGGTCGCCGCCTACCGGCAGGTGCTGGCCGCGACCGGGGCGAGCGGCATGGACCTGGACATCGAGGGCCGCTCGCTGGTGCGCCCCGACGTGGTGCAGCGGCGCAACGCGGCACTGCGCCTGCTCCAGGAGGGCGCCCGCGCGAACGGACAGAGCGTGGACGTCGGGTACTCGCTGCCGGTGGACCCGCTCCAGGGCCTGGGCGAGGAGGCCAAGGCGCTGCTGCGGGACGCCGCCGCGCAGCGGGTCGAGGTCTCCTACGTCAACGCCAAGGCGCTCAATTACGGTGCGGCGGTGGCGCCTCGACCGGAGGGCCGGATGGGCCGGTTCGCGAGCGACGCCGCGCACGCCGTGCAGGGGCAGATCCGCGAGGTGTGGCCGAACCTGTCCGAGGAGCAGGCCTGGCGGCGGGTGTCCGTGACGGTGATGATCGGCCGCAACGATGTCGCCGGCGAGGTGTTCACGCTGGAGGACGCCCGCACCTTCACCGAGTTCGCCCGGTCCGTGCATCTGGGACGGGTCGCGTGGTGGTCCGCCGCCCGCGACAAGCCGTGCCCCGAGGACGCCGCGGACGCGACCGGCGCCGACCCCACGTGCAGCGGGATCGCCCAGGACGCCGACGCGTTCCTGCGTGTCTTCGGCGGCGGCTGAGCCGCGCCACGCCGCCGGTTTCGAGGCCTCAGTTCAGTCGGGCTCGGGCGGCTTTGGCCTCGGCCAGCACGCTCTCGGCGACCTTCGGGTCGATGCGTTCGACCAGCTCCGCGTACTCCTGCAGCTGTCGGGCGCCGGCCGCGAACTGGCCGGTCCGCGCGAGCAGCGAGCCGCGCTCGTGCCGCAGCGCCGCCGGATGACGCGGCAGCAGCAGGGACAGCTCGACCGCCCACAGCCGGGTCCAGGCACCCTCGATGCCGCGCTCGGGCTGGGCGGCCCAGGCCCGGATGTTGTTCAGGACGCGGAGCAGGATCGTGGTCGGCCTGGCCGGTTGCAGCAGCGTCGGATCGCCCGCCTGGCCGCCCGCCTCCGCGGCCAGGCGCCGGGCTCGGGACACCGACAGCGGCACCCCGCCGTGGAACGGGTCGGCCAGCTCGAACGCGCCGTCCGGATCCCCGATCCCGACCACGAAATGTCCCGGCAACGCGACGCCGTACACCGGCAGCCCGGCCCGTCGGCCCACCTCGATCCACACCACCGACAGCAGGATCGGCAGTCCGCGCCGGCGGCGCAGCACCTCGTGCAGCAGCGACGAGCGCAGGTCGGCGTAGTCGGACTGCTGCCCGAAGAAGCGGGCCCGCCCGCCGAGCACCGAGGCCAGCGCCGCGGCGGCCCGCGGCGGGTCGTACTCGGATCCCGCCTCGGCCCGCACCGCGGCCGCGAGCCGATCCAGTTCGGCGATCCCCACCGCGGGGTCGAAGGCCGGGTCGACCTCGACGCCCATCAGCAGCGCGGCCTCGGCCAGATTCACCTCGTCCGCCCGGACCACCGAGGCGAACCGGTCGCGGGCGTTGCCGGGAGCGCTCACGGGCGCTCGACCGGCGACCGGCGGTAGTGGTAGCCGTGGTGGTCGGTGAAGCCGAGCGCGTCGTAGAGCTCGCGCGCGGGCCGGTTGTCCGATTCCACCTGGAGCCAGCCGGTGACCGCGCCGCTCGCCAGCGCCCGGTCGGTCAGCGCCCGCACGATCGCCCGGGCGTGGCCCCGACGGCGGTGGGCCGGGTCCACCTCCAGGGCGGCGAAGCCCGCGTACCGACCGAGCACGCACACGCGTCCGATCGCGATCGGCTCGGCGGAGGCCGGATCCGAAACGGTCGCGAACAGGGTGCCCGGCGGTCCCTGCAGCACGTGTCGCTCGGCGCCGCCGCCCGGGCCCGCGACGTGGTGGTAGAGCGAGAGCCACGCGTCGGTGAGGGTGCTCTCCACCCGAACCGCGCTCGCGTCCACGTCGCGCAGTACGTCCGCCGCGCGCACCAGTCGCCCCGTGCGCATCAGCGCGTCGCCCTCCGCGGGCCAGTCGGCCGCGTCCAGGAAGCGGTCGAACGGGTCGTCGTGCGCGACCTGGAACAGTGTCGGCAGCCTGCGCTCGGCGTACCAGGCATTCACTCGATCGAGTGCCTCCGCGAACGGCACGCCCGGCTCGCCCAGGACCAGCACCGAGTTCGCCCGCCGGGTGAATCCCTCGGCCGCGCGCAACAACCACTCGCCGTAGGTGGCGATCTCCGGCGCGGGCCAGGACCGGCTGGCCACGTCCTGCAACCGGGCCGGGGTCAGGCGTCGGACCGGCGGCGGGACCACCTTGGCGGCCACGATGCTCGCTTCGGCCACCCGGGCGATACTGCCGTCCCTGCGGGTGATTGTCAGCACACCGTCGCGCCAGTCCACGAGGTCGCCCACGACGTCTGTGTAGGTCGCTCCGGAGTCCTCCGGCGGCAGCTCGCGGCGCACCGACACGCGTCTGCCCACATCCCGTGGTGTGATCCTCTTCACCTGTCCGGCTTCCCCGATCCGGGCTGACCTCGTCCGCCCACGTCTGCTGACATGTTCCCGGCCCACAGGTAAGGGCCACCTGCTAGGAGTAGGCCCCGGCCCACCGCGATACTAGTTGCGGGCACCGACGTTGCCGCGCTCCCGCGCACCCTGTACCGCCCGCATGAGGAGGAACCCGACGTGACCTACGTCATCGCGCAGCCCTGCGTCGACCTGAAGGACAAGGCATGCATCGAGGAGTGCCCCGTCGACTGCATCTACGAGGGTGAGCGTGCGCTGTACATCCACCCCGACGAGTGCGTCGACTGTGGAGCCTGCGAGCCCGTCTGCCCGGTCGAGGCAATCTTCTACGAGGACGACACCCCGGAGCAGTGGAAGGACTACTACAAGGCGAACGTGGAGTTCTTCGACGACCTCGGTTCCCCGGGTGGCGCGTCGAAGATGGGTCTGATCGCCAAGGACCACCCGCTGATCGCCGCGCTGCCGCCGCAGGCGACCGGCGAGTAGCGCCGACGTGACCGCTTCGCACAACGGTGCCGAAGCACCCGCCGACCCCGCCGCCGCGCGGGGTCGGCAGGCGCGTCGTGTCACCGACCTGCTCCCCGTCTTCCCCTGGGACCGCCTCGAACCGTTCGGCCGGCGGGCGCGCGCCCACCCCGACGGCGTGGTCGACCTCTCGGTGGGCACGCCCGTGGACCCCACCCCGGAGCCGATCCGCGCCGCGCTGCGCGCGGCCGCCGACTCGCCCGGGTATCCGACCGTGTTCGGGAAGCCCGAACTGCGCGAGTCGATCGCGGCGTGGCTGCGCCGCCGGCTCGGTGTCACCGGCGCGAACCCGGACGCGGTGTTGCCGGTGATCGGCACCAAGGAACTCGTCGCGGCGCTGCCGGCCCAGCTCGGGCTCGGCCCGGGCGACACGGTCGCGCACCCGGCGCTGGCCTACCCCACCTATGACGTGGGCGCGCGCCTGGCCGGTGCCACGCCGCTCGCGGTCGTGGACGGCACGCTGCCGGACCCGGCGGGCGTGCGGATGATCTGGCTCAACTCGCCGGGCAACCCGCACGGCGCGGTGCGTTCGGCCGACGAGCTGCGCCGCATCGTCGAGTGGGCCCGCGCGCACGAGATCCTGGTGGTCTCCGACGAGTGCTACATCGAGCTGTGCTGGGACGCCCAGGCGGTGTCGGTGCTGCACCCGGACGTGTGCGGCGACTCGCACGAGGGGCTGCTCGCCGTGCACTCGCTGTCCAAGCGCAGCAACCTGGCCGGCTACCGCGCGGGCTTCGTCACCGGCGACCTCGCGGTCGTCCGCGAGCTGCTCGCGGTGCGCAAGCACTCCGGGCTCATCATGCCGGGCCCGGTGCAGGCGGCGATGACCGTCGCGTTCGCCGACGACGAGCACGTCGCGGCGCAACGCGCCCGCTACGCGGCCCGGCGGACGGCACTGCGCGGCGCGCTGGAGTCGGCCGGCTTCCGGATCGAGCACTCCCAGGCGAGCCTGTACCTGTGGGCCACGCGCGACGAGGACTGCTGGGAGACCGTGGCGTGGTTCGCCGAGCGCGGCATCCTGGTCGCCCCCGGCGACTTCTACGGCTCGCTGGGCGAGCGGCACGTGCGGATCGCGTTCACCGCGACCGACGAGCGGGTGGCGGCGGGCGTGGACCGGCTCAAGAACGGTTGAGCGACGAACCCCGATTCACTTGACACATCGTCAGTTGTCGTGTCCCGGGGCAGGGATAGGCTGCCGGTATGACCGTGAGGCTTGATCTGTCCCAGGACGCGGCGTCGCTTACCGCGCAACTCGTCGACATCCCCTCCGTCAGCGGCGACGAGCGTGTGCTCGCCGACGCGGTGGAGGAGGCGCTGCGCGCCTGTCCACATCTGACCGTGTACCGCGACGGCGACTCGGTGGTCGCGCGCACCGACCTCGGTCGGGCCGAGCGGATCCTGATCGCGGGCCACCTGGACACGGTCCCGATCGCGGACAACCTGCCGTCGCGGATCGAGGGTCCGCTGATGTACGGCTGCGGCACCTCGGACATGAAGAGCGGCGTCGCGGTGCAACTGCGGCTCGCCGCGCACCTGCCCGAGCCCAATCGCGACGTCACCTACGTGTTCTACGACTGCGAGGAGGTCGACGCCGCCCGCAACGGCCTGCTGCGGCTGGCGAACACCCATCCGAAGTGGCTGGAGGCCGACTTCGCGGTGCTGATGGAGCCGACCGGCGGCGCGGTCGAGGGCGGCTGCCAGGGCACGTTGCGGGTGCGGATCACCACGGTGGGCACCCGGGCGCACTCGGCCCGCTCGTGGCTGGGCGACAACGCGATCCACGCCGCGGCGCCGATCCTGACCCGGTTGCAGGGCTACGAGGCGGCCCGGGTCGTGATCGACGGGCTCGAATACCGCGAGGGGCTCAGCGCGGTCGCGATCGAGGGCGGCGTCGCGGGGAACGTCATCCCCGACGCGTGCACGGTCACGGTCAACTTCCGGTTCGCGCCCAATCGCAGCGTCGAGGAGGCGTTCGAGCACGTGCGCGAGGTGTTCGCCGGCTTCGACGTGGTGCTCACCGACTCGGCGGAGGGAGCGCTTCCGGGACTGGACCGGCCGGCCGCGGCGGCGTTCGTGGCGGCGATCGGCACCGCGCCGCGGGCCAAGTTCGGCTGGACCGACGTGGCACGCTTCTCCGCGCTGGGCATCCCGGCGGTCAACTACGGGCCCGGCGACCCCAATCTCGCGCACAAGCGGGACGAACACGTGGAGATCGCGCTGATCGGCGACAGCGAGAGCCGGTTGCTGCGCTGGCTCGGGTAGCGGTCGGCGCGCGGCGCCTTCGCCGCCCGCGCGGGGCGGTTACCGGGTAAATCCGATCAACCGCCGCTCCGGCGTGACAGGGTGGCCGGATGGATGCGCGATTCGCTCCGTCGGAGGAGCCACCCGAGTTCGCCTCGCCCAGTGAGGTGGAGGAACAGCATCCCGGCATGGGTCACCTCGGTACCGAGGCGTGGCGCGTGCTGCGGATCCAGACCGAGTTCGTCGACGGCTTCGGCATGCTCGCCGATCTCGGCCGGGCGGTCAGCGTGTTCGGCTCGGCCCGGACCAAGCCGGGCTCGGCCGAGTACCGGATCGGCGAGCGGGTCGGCCGGGCACTGGCCGAGGCCGGCTACGCGGTGATCACCGGCGGTGGCCCCGGCGCGATGGAGGCCGCGAACAAGGGCGCCCGGGACGCCGGCGGCCAATCCGTGGGCGTGGGCATCAAGCTCCCGTTCGAGTCCGGGCTCAACCCCTACGTGGACCGGGGCATCACGTTCCGGTACTTTTTCGCGCGCAAGACGATGTTCGTCAAATACGCGCAGGGCTTCATCGTGCTGCCCGGCGGAATCGGCACGCTGGACGAGTTGTTCGAGGCGCTCACCCTGGTCCAGACCGGCAAGGTCACGCACTTCCCGGTGGTGCTGATCGGGCGCGACTACTGGACCGGGCTGATCGACTGGGTGCGCGACGTGGTGATCGCGCAGGGCAAGGCGTCGCCGGCCGACCTGGACCTGATCCGGATCACCGACGACGTGGACGAGGCGGTGCGGATCATCCGGGACGCGGATCTGGAGTGCTCGAAGATCGAGGCCGAGTCGCGCGCGGACAAGGCCGCCGCCGAACGCCGCGCCGGTGGCGGAGCAATTGCCACCTGACGGGCATTCGGGCGCCCCGTCGCGTTCACTTGGGGGACACCGACGGGCGAAAGCGTAGGGGCGTCCCGATTTTTCCCGCCTGTCACTGGAGAAACCAGATGTCGCTGTCCCGTAGGGGTTTCCTCGGTCGCACCGCCACCACCGGTGCCGGTGTCGCCCTCATCGGCAGCACCGGCATGTTGCTCGCCCCCAACGCCTCGGCCTCGTCCCGCGGCGGTCACGGCCGGCCGCCGGCCCAGCCCGGCTACGGTGCGCTGATCAACGACCCCGCCGGGCGCCTGGCGCTTCCGAAGGGCTTCTCGTACCAGATCGTCACCGAGGCGGGTGTCACCAAGCTGGAGTCGGGCGAGGCCACCCCGAGCAACCACGACGGCACCGGCGCGTTCAAGCTGCGCGGCGGCGGTACGGTCCTGGTCAACAACCACGAGCTCGGCGGTTCGCTCAAGGACACCCCGCTGCCGGTTCCGCACCTGTCCGGTCTGACCTACGACGAGGGGCTCGCCGGCGGCTGCACCGTGGTCGAGGTGAACCGTTACGGCAGGCGCATACGCGAGTACGTCGGCGTGGCCGGCACCGCGACCAACTGCGCGGGCGGGGTGACGCCCTGGGACACCTGGCTGACCTGCGAGGAGACCGAGCAGCTCGCCGGTCAGGGCAGCGCGACCAAGGACCACGGCTACGTGTTCGAGGTCGACCCCTACGACCGCCGCGCCAACCGCGACCCGAAGCCGATCAAGGCGCTCGGCCGGTTCGCGCACGAGGCCGTCGCGGTCGACCCGCGCCGCGGTCACCTGTACCTGACCGAGGACGCGGGCAACCCGAACGGGCTGTTCTACCGCTGGGAGCCCCCGCGCCACTGGGACGGCGGCCGCGGCCGGCTGCGCAAGCTGGCCGACGACGCGGGCACCCTCGCGGCGATGCGCTGCGTGGACGCGAGCGGCAAGCACGTGGACGACCTCTCCCGCGCGACCGAGATCGGTACCACGTACGCGGTCAACTGGGTGACCGTGCCCGAGCGCGACGCGCGCACGGTGTCCATCCGCAAGCAGTTCCAGAACAGCGACATCACCCGCGGTCGCAAGATCGAGGGCATCTGGTGGGGCGACGGTGGCGCGTACGTCGTCACCAGCTTCGCCCGCAAGGAGAGCCCGGGCACGCCGCACGACGGCCAGATCTGGTTCTACGACCCGCGTCGGGGCCGGCTGACCCTGAAGCTGCGCTTCGGCGTCAACACCACGCCGGACGTGGACGGTCCCTACGACGGTCCGGACAACATCAGCGTCTCGCCGCACGGCGGCGTGATCATCGCCGAGGACGGCGAGGGCGTCCAGCACCTGCTGGGTGCGACCGAGGACGGCAAGACCTACCCGATCGCGCGCAACGACATCCCCGGCGGCAGCGAGTTGACCGGCCCGACCTTCTCCGAGGACGGCCGCACGCTGTTCGCGAACCTGCAGAGCCCGGGCACGATGTACGCGATCACCGGTCCCTGGAAGCGCTGCTGATTCGACGGCGACGCCGCCCCGGCGGTCCGCACCCCCCGATCGGCGCCCCCAACGTCGGCGCCCGCCCCCACCTTCCCGGTGGGCGCGGGCGCCGTACGCGTCCCCGGGGGCCGCGTGGGCGGCCCCCGGGGGGTCAGGCCAGTCCCCGCCGGGCCACCGCGGGCTGCCGGATGCCGTGGATCGAGGACACCATGTCCAGCACCTGCCGCGTCTCCGCCACCTGGTGCGCGCGGTACACCCGGGCGCCCAGCCACGCGCTCACCGCGGTGGTGGCCAGCGTGCCGAGCAGGCGCTCGTTCACCGGCTTGTCCAGCGTCTCGCCGACGAAGTCCTTGTTGGACAGCGAGACCAGCACCGGCCAGCCGGTGTCGACCATCTCGCCGAGTCGGCGGGTCGCCTCCAACGAGTGCCGGGTGTTCTTGCCGAAGTCGTGCCCGGGGTCGATCAGGATCGCGTCCCGGCGCACCCCGAGCCGCGCGGCGCGCTCGGCCAGGCCGACCGTGACGTCCAGGATGTCCTCCATCACGTCCACGTAGCCGATCCGGTGCGGCCGGGTGCGCGGCTGCGCCCGCCCGGCATGCGTGCACACGATGCCCACGTCGTACTTCGCGGCCACCTCGGCCAGCTTGGGGTCCACCCCGCCCCACGCGTCGTTCATCAGGTCCGCGCCCGCCTCGCAGACCGCCTCGGCCACCTCGTGTCGCCAGGTGTCGACGCTGATCACCACGTCGGGGTGGCGGCGGCGGACCTCGGCCACGAAGGACGCCGTCCGGCGGATCTCCTCGGCGACGTCCACCTCCGCCCCCGGACCGGCCTTGACACCCCCGATGTCCACGATCCCCGCGCCCTCGGCGACCGCGCGCTCGACCGCGTCCAGAGCGGGTCGATCGTCGAACGTCGCGCCCTTGTCGAAAAACGAGTCCGGCGTCCGGTTGACGATCGCCATGATCACCAACTCGTCACCGCCGAACTCCCGTCGTCCCAGCCTCAGCGTCGTCACCCCGTCGACCTCCGCTACCCACACCCTGCACGTGCCACCTGACCCCCTGATCGTGGCACGATCGTCCCGTGCGACGACCCGGGGGCTTCCCGAAGCGGCCCGGAGCGGACACCCGTGCCAGCACCTGCACCACCGTCGAAGGGGAGCCGTCCGTGTTCTGGATCCAGCTTGTCGTGGTGACCGGGGTGATCCTCGTGATCGCCGCGGTCGTGCTCGGGGCGGGTGGCTCCCTCCCCGACGCCTACCGCGAACAGCCCGAGCTGCGGATGCCCGGCGACCGCCCGCTCACGAGCGCGGATGTCGACCACATCCGGTTCCCGGTGGTCTTCCGCGGCTACCGGATGAGCGAGGTCGACCTGGTCCTGGACCGCCTCACCGGCGAGCTCGCGGCACGCGACGCGCGCATCCTGGAGCTCGAGTACAAGATCACCGGCACCACCCCGGCCGGGCTCACCGTCTCGGTCCCGGGCGCGACCACCGCGGGCGCGAGCGCGGTCGGCGCCGGCCGGCTCGCCCCGCCGCCGCGCGGGTCGGGCACCACGCTGTCCCTGGAGAAGCCGGACCGGGCCGACGAGCTCGTCGCCGACGCGACGCCGACCCCGACCCCGACCCCGGCCGCGCCCGCGGCCGTCGACGAAGCGGACGGGACGCGGGACGAGAGTCCGAACGAGCAGCGGGACGAGACCGCGGACGCGAAGCGGGACGAGACGCCGGACGCGGGGAAGACCCCGGAGGCGAGTGCCGAGGCGGCGACCGAGCCGGGCGCCGCGGCGGACGCTCCGGCCGACCGGGTCGGCGACGCCGAGTCGACCGCGGAGTCGACCGCGGAGTCGACCGCCGAGCCGAAGGGCGACCCGAAGCCGTGACCGTCGTCGGCGGTCCGATCGCGGGACCGGACGGGTTGCCCCGCTGCCCGTGGGGCGCGTCCGGCCCCGAGGACTACCGGGCCTACCACGACACCGAGTGGGGCGTTCCGGTGCACGGCGAGGACCGGCTGTACGAGCGGTTGTGCCTGGAGGCGTTCCAGTCCGGGCTGTCCTGGCTGACCATCCTGCGTCGGCGGGCGGGCTTTCGGGCCGCTTTCGCGGACTTCTCGATCGCCCGGGTGGCGCGGTTCGACGACGCGGATCGGGCTCGGCTGCTCGCCGACGAGGGGATCATCCGCAATCGGGCCAAGATCGACGCGGCGATCGCCAACGCGCACGCCGCGCAGGCCCTCCAAGGCGGTCTGGACGCGCTCGTATGGTCGTTCGCACCTTCCGGACGCCGGAAGGCTCCCGCGGCCCTGTCGGACGTACCGGCGGTCACCGACGAGTCCACCGCGCTGGCGAAGGAGCTCAAGCGCAAGGGTTTCCGGTTCGTCGGCCCGACCACCGCCTACGCGCTGATGCAGGCCTGTGGGCTGGTCAACGACCACCTCGAGGGCTGCGTGTCCCGCTGAACGAGGCCGGCCGCGGCGTCGAGTGCGGTCCGCGCGTCGACACCGCGGACCGTCGTGCGCGACCCGAGGGTCCGCGCGGCGGTCCGCGCAGCCGGCACCGGGGTCAGCGGCCGACGAAGGTCGGCTTCTCCTTGGCCACGAAGGCCGCGACCGCGATCCGGTGGTCCTCGGAGCCACCCGCGCGCAGTTGCAGCTCGTCCTCCTTGGCGAGCGTGTCCACCAGCGAGTGGGACGCGCCGAAGGCCACCGACTCCTTGAGCGCGGCCAGCGCCACGGTCGGGCCGTCGGCCAGCCGGCGGGCCAGTTCGCGGGCCGCGCCGACGACCTCGTCGGCCGGGACCACTCGGTTGGCCAGGCCCAGTTCGAGCGCCTCGGCGGCCTTGACGGTGCGCGGCAACATCAGCAGCTCGACCGCCCTGGCCTGACCGACCAGGCGCGGCAGCGTCCAGGAAGCGCCGGAGTCGGCGGTCAGCGCGACCCCGGCGAACGCGGTGTTGAACCCGGCCGTGTCCGCCATGATCCGGAAGTCGCACGCCCACGCGATCGCCGCGCCGGCCCCCGCGGCGACGCCGTTGACCGCCGCGACCACCGGCTTGGCCATCGTCGCCAGCGCGGTCACCAACGGGTTGTAGTGCTCGCGCACGGTGGCGAAGGTGGCCTCGGGGCCGGTCTCCAACTGCCGGATGTGCGCCTTGAGGTCCTGGCCGGCACAAAACGCCCGACCGCTGCCGGTCAGCAGTACGGCTCGGACGGCGGGGTCCTCGGCCGCGCGGAGCACCGCGTCGCGCAAAGCGATCTTGGTCGGCTCGTCGAGCGAGTTCATCGCGTCCGGGCGGTTCAGCGTGACGGTCGCGACCCCGTCGGCGAGTTCGTAGAGCACATTGTCGGTCTTGTCGGCCATGGCCTGCCTCCGCATCGGATCCATCTCCGCAGGTGGGATGTGCACAGCATGCCGGACCGCCGTGCCGTGCCCACGCCCGGCCCTGACGGACCGTCAGCTCACTGCCGGGGCGGGATCGAGCCGGCGCGGAGCCGGGACGGACCATCTCATTTCAGTGCCGTACGGACGTGGTTCGAGAGGCCGACGGGACCCGATGTTGCTCACCCCACCGTTCGATGCGGGATAATGGTCCCTGATCAATGCTCTCGAAGACCGGTGGCCGGTTTGAGCACCGGTGCGTCGATATGCAGGAAGGGGAACGAGCATGGCGGCCATGAAGCCGCGGACGGGCGACGGCCCGCTCGAGGTGACCAAGGAAGGGCGGGGCATCGTCATGCGCGTTCCGCTTGAGGGCGGTGGACGGCTCGTAGTCGAGCTGTCGGCCGATGAGGCCGGTGCCCTGAGCGAGGCGCTGAAGAACGCCGTGGGCTGACCCCCAGGGGCGACGCCCTCGACGAAAGTCGTGATGCGACGGCCCCGGTCCGGACATGGAGACTCATGTCCGGACCGGGGCCGTCGGCATGCGCCGGCGGCGTCGATCAACTCCGACGGGCCGCGCACAGCAGGCCGTCGCCGACCGGGAGCAGGGCGGGCACGAGCGACTCGTGCTCACGGATCACCCGCAGCACGTCGCGCACCGCGGCGGTCTCCGCGTCCCGGTGCGCCGGATCGGCCACCCGGTCGCGCAGGAGCGCGTTGTCGAAGCACACCACGCCGCCGGGCCGCAGCAACCGCAGCGCCTCGGCCAGGTAGTCCAGGTACTCCAGCTTGTCGCCGTCGCAGAACACCAGGTCGTAGCCGCCGTCGGCGAGCCGGGGCAGCACCTCCAGGGCGCGGCCGGGGATGAAGCGGGCGCGTCCGCTGGGGAAGCCCGCCTCGGTGAAGGTCTCCTTGGCGAGGCGCTGGTTCTCCGGGTCGGCGTCGACCGTGGTGAGCACGCCGTCGGAGCGCATGCCGCGCAGCAGGTAGAGCCCGGAGACCCCGGTCCCGGTCCCGATCTCGGCGACCGCCTTGGCCTCGACCGCGGCCGCGAGGAAACGCAGCGCGGCGCCGGCGCCGGGACCTATCGGGAGCACGCCGACTTCCCGGGCGCGGGCGCGGGCGCCCGCGAGGACGGCGTCCTCGCCGACGTACTCTTCCGCGAACGCCCAGCTCGCCTGGCGATTGCCGGAAATGGCTTCCTCCTCTGTCCCGGCCCCCCGTACGCGTCCCGACGAGGCGGCCACCTGAGCGCAAGCGTATTACCGAGGGCTCGGCCGCCCGGTCGGGGAGCGCCGCACGAGTGCGCGCGGGCGGCGGCGACGAGATCCGTCGAGCGACCGGTGCGGGATCGGGGAACCGCGCCCGGGTGCGGTTCGTTGGCTCCCTCGGAAGACAGGTGAACACGAGGCTCGTGGTCTCGCGGCACCGAAGGTGGGTCGGATGTGGGCTCGGCGCCCTTATCCGGGCTTAACAGGCAGGACGCTTATGGTGGTTGCGCTACTCGGAAGAGGAGGTGTGGCAGTGGTCGACCACCGCGGGGAACAATCCTGTACCCGCGACGCGTCGCCGATGCCGGATCACGTGGCCGAAGCCGCAAACGCAATCAGCAGCCCAGCCCAGGCCGAATGGGTCCCGCCGTCGTGGGAGGACATCGTCCGAACCCACTCCGCTCGGGTCTATCGGCTCGCCTACCGCCTCAGCGGCAACCCGCACGACGCGGACGACATCACCCAAGAGGTGTTCGTCCGAGTGTTCCGATCGTTGTCGAGCTACACGCCCGGCACGTTCGAGGGTTGGCTGCACCGCATCACCACGAACCTTTTCCTCGACATGGTTCGGCGCCGTCAGCGCATCCGCTTCGAGGGTCTGGGCGACGACGCGGGCGAACGCCTCGCCGGTCGTGAGCTCTCACCCGCGCAGGCATACGACGACGCCCACCTGGACGCGGACGTCCAGCAGGCGCTGGATGCCCTCGCCCCGGAGTTCCGCGCCGCGGTCGTGCTGTGTGACATCGAGGGCCTGTCGTACGAGGAGATCGCCACCACGCTCGGAGTGAAACTCGGGACCGTGCGCAGCCGCATTCACCGCGGCCGGTCCCAGCTCCGTGCGGCGCTGCGGCATCGTGCTCCCCGGAACAAGGCAGGCCAGGAGACGGCTGCGGAGGTCCGGACCACGGTGCGGAGATGAGGGACCGTGACCAGTGAGCCCGGCGACCGCTTGGGCAGGGGGGTAGTGAGTGCGACACGGATGGGACGCACCGCGACCCGACGTGGGGCATGCGAGGTGGGGACATGAGCCACCTCGAGGACAAACTCGCCGCCTATGTGGACGGTGAGCTGGGCCATGAGGCCCGGGAGAAGGTGCTGGCGCACCTCGCCGAATGCGCGGACTGTCGCGTGGAGGCCGAGGAACAGCGCCAGGTGAAACAACTGCTCGGCAGGGTGCGACAGCCCGGTCCGTCGGACGATCTGATGGCACGGCTGCTGGCCATGGGCGAGCCCGACCAACCGTCGCCTCCGCCGCCCGCGTCGGGGGATCGCTTCACCTTCCCGACCGCCGGGCGACCGGCGGTCTCGGCACGTGCGCGCTCGCGCTCGACCGGTCCACGTGCCGGTCGGCCCGGCAACATGCCCGAGCGGGTGCGCCCGCCGGTGAGTCGGCGTCGGTTGACGTTCGCCGCCGCGGGCGCGTTCTCGATGATGGCCGTCGCGCTCAGCAGCGCGTTCGTGCCGGGCGGGACCAGCGGCGGTACCGAGGGACGCCCCGCGGCCCCGGCCGTGGAGCGTTATCTCGTGGAGCAGGCCGCCACCACGACCGCCCTGCCCGCGGGCTCGGCGTCGCGGCGTCCCGCGCCGGTGCTGGCCGGGACGCAGTTGACGGTCCCGATCCAGCCGGTCGACGCCCGGCGCTGAATTCGCCCGCGCCGGGCCGGCTCGTCGGCCCGGCGGGGCGTCACGCGTGTCCGGAGCCTGTCCGGACACGCGTTCGTCACGTGTTCGTGCGCCGGGCCGGGCCGAGCGGGAACGATTCGCCGCAGGCCCGGTCCGCGGCGCGGGCCGGGTGGGGCCGGTACGTTCGGCGGGTCGCGCGTGCGACGCGGCGGGGCGGGTATCCACTGCCGCCGGGACGACACCGACCGGCACGCGCAAGACTGTGGCCGTGCCGTGGAAGCAGCAGGTGTTCGGCACACCGGGAGCGGTAGGAAGGCACACGATGAGCGACGTATACGGCCGCGGGGGAGCGGAGCCGCCGCGAGGTGACGACGCGCCGGCCGGACCGGGACCCGATCACGACGCCGAACCGGCGGCCTTCCCGACCGGGACACCGCCCTCGCGGCGGCGGGAGGAGCCCGCGCCGGATCGATCCGCCGAGGCCGACCGGACCCCCGAGGTCCCGGCCGAGACCCCGCCGAAGCCTTCGGTCGAGCGTGGCCCCGACGCGGAGCCCGCCGCGTTCCCGACCCGCCCGTCGCCGGTCGCGGCCGAGCCGCCCGCGACCGGCGGCGCCCCGGCCGCGGCCGGGTCTTCCGCGCCGGCGGATCCGGCCGAGCCGGTCGCCGAGCCGGCGGCCGATCCCACCACCGAGCCGGCCGCGTTCGGGCCGCCCGTCCCGGATGTCCGGGAGGCGGTCACCGCCGAGGTGCCGGTCGTACACGGCACCGCCGAGATCCCGAGCGCGGACGATCCGGCCTACGACCCCTTCGCGCCGCCCCCGCAGCCGCCACCGCCCGCCGGGGCGCCGACCCGGCCGTGGCCGGGGCAGGCCGGTGGCTACGGGACACACCCGGGCACGGCACATCCGGGCTACGGGCCCTACGGGCCGTACCCCTCGTACGCCCCGCAGGCGGCCTACACGCCTTATCAGGCCGTGCCGTACGGCTATTCGGTGCCGGGGGACATGACCGGTGCCGGCGGGCCCACGGAGGACCTCGGCAAGCGCTACGGCCGCCGGCTGATCGTGTGGGCCGCGGTCCTCGCGCTGGTGGCCGGGCTGATCGGCGGCGGCATCGGCGCCTGGATCGCGGATCGCCACGACACCAAGGTCCGCCTCGGCGACCCGCCCCCGACCGGCCCCGCGCGGGGCAAGGACACCATCGCCGGACTCGCGGGCCGCACGCTGCCGGGGGTGGTGTACATCCACACCAAGACCGGCCGCGGCGAGGCCACCGGCACCGGTTTCGTGCTGGACACGGCCGGCGACATCCTGACCAACAACCACGTGGTCGAGGCGGGCGCGTCCGGCGGCACGATCACCGTGACCTTCAACGACGGCCAGCAGACCTCGGCGACCCTGGTCGGCCGGGACACCGGCTACGACCTCGCGGTGATCCGGGTGTCCGGCGTTCAGGGGCTGCACCCGCTGCCGCTGGGCAACTCCGACGGCGTCCAGGTCGGCGACCCGGTGATCGCCATCGGCGCGCCGTTCAACCTGGAGGGAACCGTCACCTCCGGGATCATCAGTGCCAAGGACCGCGCGGTCAGCGCGGGCACCTCGGGCAGCGACGTGTCCTACATCAGCGCGTTGCAGACCGACGCGCCGATCAACCCCGGCAACTCGGGTGGTCCGCTGATCGACGCGGCGGGCGCGGTGATCGGGATCAACTCGGCGATCCGCTCGGCCGGCGGCGGGCAGGGCAATCCGTTCGGGGCCCAGCAGGAGGCGGGCAGCATCGGCCTCGGCTTCGCCATCCCGATCAACCAGGCGCGTCGGGTCGCGCAGCAGTTGATCGACACCGGCAAGGCCTCGCACCCGGTGATCGGCGTCACATTGGATGTCGCGTACCAGGGTGACGGTGCGCGGATCGCGCCGCAGGACGTCAAGGGCGCGCCGCCGATCCGGGCGGGCGGGCCGGCCGGGCGGGCCGGGCTCAAGCCGGGCGACGTGATCAAGGCGATCGACGGCCGCAAGGTGCACGACGCCAACGAGTTGATCGTGGCGATCCGGTCCAAGGCGCCCGGTGCGGTGGTCAAGCTCACCATCGAGCGGGACGGGACCGAGCGCACGGTCGACATGACCCTCGAAGCCGGATGACCCGGACATGACGTACGGATGTCCGGACGAACACATCTTCGGGGGATAGGCCGCAAACACCGGGTTCGATGCCGGCCGCCACCTTCCGCTTCCGGGGCCGACGACTACTCTGAGGGGGTTCGGTCGCCCGACCGAACCCCCTCGCGCAATCTCGTGGAGTCCAGGTGTTCGACGTCGGTGCACCCGAGATGGTCGCGCTCGTCATCCTCGCGATCGTGATCTTCGGTCCCGAGAAGTTGCCGAAGATGATCGGCGACGTGGCCCGCACCATTCGCAAGTTCCGCGAGTTCTCCTCCGGGGCCCGAGCGGACCTGAAGAAGGAACTCGGTCCGGAGTTCCAGGACATGCACCTCGAGGACCTCAACCCCAAGACCTTCGTCCGCAAGAACCTGATGGGCGACGGCGACGACCTGGGCATCAAGGAACTGCGCGACTCGCTCGGCAAGGACTTCGAGGACATCAAGGGCCTGGCGAGCGGCAGCCCGTACGACCCGGACGTGCCGGACACCTCGTACAGCCCGCCCTCGCTGCACAAGAACACCGCCGCCCCTCGGGTCGAGCCCGGCGAGCGCCCGCCGTACGACGCCGACGCGACCTGATCGCCGGCGCGACGCCCGGGACACACCTCGGTCGCCGTCGCCCCGACGCGGGTTCGAACGACGCCGCGCGCCGTCGCCGATTCCCGCCCCTTCCCGGCCCGACACGGTGCGGGGGCACGCGCGCATTCGGGCAGTATGGCTTCCGGAGTACACGGGCGGTGTGTGGTCGGTGACTCGGCGGATACATGTATCGGACGGACGGTCCACCCGGAAGTCGCCGGGAGAGGTGGGCCCCGGACATGGCATACCGAGGCAGCCGGCGGCGCCGTCGCGCCGCGTGAGAGGACCTGAGGCGGAGCATGGACACAATCAGCCACGCGGGCGAGGCGTTGCCCGCCGACGAGGCCGGCAAGCCCGACCTGCTGGCGGAATACCTGGGCGCGGACTTCCCCTGGTACGGCCTGGACGAGGGCTGGAACGGGCGGCGTTGGTTGTCGTCGGTGTGCAGGGGCCGAGGCGCGATCGAGTACGGCACGCTCGGCCACGGCGATCTGCCCAGCCGGCGGCCCGGTGATCCGACACCCCGACGGTTCGTGTCCGTGGTGACCGTCCCGCAGCGGCCCAAGCGGCCGGCCGGGGACGGTACGGGGCAGATGGAGGCCACCTCGAAGTCGAGCGCGGCGTCACTCGCAGGGGTGGCGTTGCTCGCGGAGAGTTGGCCGTGGCAGTTGGATCGCACGACCCGCGCGGAGTGGCTGGATCAGCAGACCAACATCGCCTGGGACCTGTCCGACAATCTGACCGGATCGGGGTGGACGGACCTGGCCATCCCGGTGGACGGGGTGCCCTCGCGGTTCCGCTACCGGGAGTCGGCCTACGGCTGGGTGCTCGCGGGCGAGAGCGCGGGCGTCTACATCGGGGTGTACGGCCGCGGCGCGAGCGCGTACGGCCTGGGCCTGTCCCGCTCGGTGGACCTGAGCAGCTACGCGAGGCCGGATTCGTGAACCGCGGCGATGATCCCGGGGGCACGCGCGGGACCGGCCGCGCGTGACCCCGGGATCATCGCGGTGGAGCGCGATGCCCGGCCGGGCCGAAGCCGTGCCGGGCATCGTGGCGCGGGCCCCGGGACACGTCCTCTAGAAATTGCGCAGCGGGGTCAGGCCGAGTTGGAGGCCGGAGAGACCGCGCTCGCGTCCGCCGAGCTTGGCCGCGATCGCGGCGAGCGCGACGGCCGCGGGCGACTGCGGCGCGTCGATCACGACCGGCTTGCCGGTGTCGCCGCCCTCGCGCAGCCGGGTGTCGATCGGGATCGAACCCAGCAGCGGGACCTTGGTGCCGGTGGCCGCGGACAGGCCGTCCGCGACCCGCTGACCGCCGCCGGAGCCGAACACGTCGACCATCTCGCCGCAGTGCGGGCAGGGCAGGCCGGCCATGTTCTCGATCACACCGGCGATGGTCTGGCGGGTCTCCACCGCGATGGTGCCCGCGCGCTCGGCGACCTCGGCGGCGGCCTGCTGCGGCGTGGTCACCACCAGGATCTCCGCGTTCGGCACCAACTGGGCGACCGAGATGGCGATGTCGCCGGTGCCCGGCGGCAGGTCGAGCAGCAGCACGTCCAGGTCGCCCCAGTAGACGTCGGCGAGGAACTGCTGGAGCGCGCGGTGCAACATCGGACCGCGCCAGACCACCGGAGTGTTGCCCGGGGTGAACATGCCGATCGAGATGACCTTCACGCCGGACGCGGACGGCGGCATGATCATGTTCTCGACCTGGGTGGGCTTGCCCTCCGTGCCGAGCATGCGCGGCACCGAGTGGCCGTAGATGTCCGCATCCACGACGCCGACCTTGAGCCCCTGCGCGACCATCGAGGCGGCCAGGTTCACGGTCACCGACGACTTGCCCACGCCGCCCTTGCCGGAGGCCACCGCGTATACGCGGGTGAGCGAACCGGGTTGGGCGAACGGCACCTCGCGCTCGGCCTGACCGCCGCGCAGGTTGCTCGCGAGTTCCTTGCGCTGCGCGTCGCTCATCACGTCCAGCTCGACCCCGACCGAGGTGACGCCGGGCAGCGCGCCGACCGCGGTCTCGACCCGGCTGATGATCGTCTCGCGCATCGGGCAGCCGCTGACGGTCAGGTACACCCCGACCGCGACCCGCCCGTCGGCGTGGATCTCGACGGATTTGACCATGCCCAGTTCGGTGATGGGCCGGTGGATCTCGGGGTCCTGGACGGTCGCCAGCGCATCCTGGACGTCGTCCGCCGAGGGCAGGGTTGCAGAAGCCATACCGTGAGCTTACGACGCCCTCGGAAAAACTCTTTGAGAGCATCGACCTCCGAGCCGAATGGGGAGGTGGCCGTGTGACGACGGTGGCCGAGGAGACGCGCGTGGCCGGCTTCCGCCGGGAGTTGGGCCTGGCGTCGCTGATCGACGTGCACACGCACTTCATGCCGGGGCGCGTGCTGGACAAGGTGTGGGCGTACTTCGACGCGGCCGGTCCGCTGCTCGGCCGGCCGTGGCCGATCACCTACCGGCTGGACGAGGACGAACGGGTCGCCACGCTGCGCCGGTTCGGCGTCTCGGCGTTCACGTCGATGCTCTATCCGCACAAGCCCGAGATGGCCGCGTGGCTGAACGCGTGGGCGCGCGAGTTCGCCGACCGTACGCCGGACTGCCTGCACACCGCGACCTTCTTCGCGGAGGCGGGCGCGGCGAAGTACGTGCGCGAGGCGATCGACGCGGGTGCGGTGGTGTTCAAGGCGCACGTCCAGGTCGGCGGGTGGGATCCGGCCGATCCGCTGCTGGAGGACGTGTGGGGCACGCTCGCGGACGTCGGGGTGCCGGTGGTCGCGCACTGCGGGTCCGGGCCGGTGCCGGGCGCGCACACCGGGCCCGAGCCGATCGCCCGGGTGCTGGCCCGGCACCCCCGGCTGCGGCTGATCGTCGCGCACATGGGGATGCCGGAGTACGGCGCGTTCCTCGACCTCGCGGACCGCTACCCGGGGGTGCACCTGGACACCACGATGGCCTTCACCGACTTCGTCGAGGAGTTCACGCCCTTCCCGCCCGCCGATCGCTCCCGGTTGCGGGACGTGGGGGACCGGATCCTGTGGGGCAGCGACTTCCCGAACATCCCGTACGGCTACGCGCACGGGCTCGACGCGCTGGCCGGGCTCGACCTGGGCGACGACTGGCTGCGGGCGGTCTGCCACGACAACGCGGCCCGGCTGTTCGCCGCGGGGCTCTCCGGTCGAGCCCAACGCCGGTCGTAGGAAACGATTGCCGGCGCGTCGGCGCGGACGGCTACGTTGCCGCGCATGGCGACCGTCACGTATGTCCGAGGAGACGCCACCACGCCCCTGGGCAAGGGCGTCAAGGTGATCGCGCACGTGTGCAACGACCAGGGCGGCTGGGGCAAGGGCTTCGTGCTCGCGCTGTCCCGGCGCTGGTCCGAGCCGGAGGCCGACTATCGGCACTGGCATCGCGAGCGGGCCGGGAACGACTTCGGGCTGGGCGCGGTGCGTCTGGTCCGGGTCGACACCCACTTGTGGGTGGCCAACATGATCGGTCAGCACGGGATGCGTACCGGCAGCAAGGGACCGCCGGTGCGCTACGACGCGATCGACCGGGCGTTGGCCGAAGTCGGGCGCCGGGCCCTGGAACTGGGTGCCTCGGTCCACATGCCGCGAATCGGCTGTGGTCTGGCCGGGGGCAACTGGGGCAGGGTGGAGCCGCTCGTCCTGGAACGGTTGAGCGCGTGCGGTGTCCCGGTCACCGTCTACGACCACGACTGAACCACGAGGCGAGGCGCCCGGTGACTACGCGAACCACGGCGGACACGAAGCCGGCGTCGGCGGCGGGCAGGCCGAGCCTGTGGCGGGACGCGTCCTTCTCGGCCGTGCTCGCCGGCCTGATCGCGGTGCTGGTGTCCTACTCGGGGCCGCTGGTGATCGTGCTGTCCGCGGCCTCGGCGGGCGGGCTGACCCGGGAGCAGACCGGATCGTGGGTCTGGGCACTGTCCATCGGCAGCGGGCTGACCTGCCTGGGGCTGAGCCTGTACACCAGGATGCCGATCGTCACCGCGTGGTCCACGCCGGGCGCCGCGCTGTTGGTGACCAGCCTGGGGTCGTACTCCTACCCCGAGGCGATCGGCGCGTTCGTGGTCACCGGTGTGCTGATCACCGTGATCGGGGTGACCGGCGTGTTCGGCCGACTGATGCGGCGGGTGCCCGCCGCCGTGGTGTCCGCGATGCTGGCCGGGATCCTGTTCTCGTTCGGCACCGGGGTGTTCACCTCGGTCAAGTCCGCGCCCTGGACGGCCGGCGGCGTGCTGCTCGGCTACCTGCTCGCCAAGCGCTTCCTCCCGCGCTACGCGGTGCTCGTCGCGCTCGTGGTCGGGGTGGCCTGCTCGGCGGCGACGTCGCGGTTGCACGTGCGGATCGAGGCGTTCGAGATCGCCCGCCCGGAGTGGACCACGCCGCACCTGTCGGTGCCGGCCCTGATCGGCATCGCGGTGCCGCTCCTGGTGGCCACCCTCGCGTCCCAGAACGCGCCCGGGATGGGGGTGCTGGCCGCGTCCGGCTACACGCCGAACGACCGGGTGCTGATCGGCTCGACCGGGGCGGTGTCCACGCTGCTCGCGCCGTTCGGGTCGCACGCGATCAACCTGGCCGCGATCACCGCGGCGATCTGCACCGGCCCCGAGGCGCACCACGACCCCCGCAGGCGTTACGTCGCGGGGGTCTCGTGCGGGGTCTTCTATCTGATCGTGGGCATGTTCGGGTCGACGCTGGTCGCGCTGTTCGCGGGCCTGCCCAAGGAACTGGTGGCCGCGGTCGCGGGCGTCGCGCTGTTCGGCGCGCTGGCGAGCGGCCTCACCGGCGCGATGGCCGACGACGAGCACCGCGAGGCGGCGCTGATCACCTTCCTGGCCACCGCGTCCGGGGTCACCATCGGCGGGATCGGATCCGCGTTCTGGGGGCTGATCGCGGGTGTCCTGGCCCACGTGGTGCTGTCCTGGGGCCGGTTCAGCCCGCGGCGCGGCTCCCGCCCATGAGCAAGCGCATGCCCTCGGCGAGATCACGGCCGGTCGGGGCGGTCTCCGGCGCGAGCATCCACTGGCGGACCACGCCCACCAGCAGCGCCTGACACAGCGCCCCGACGGTGCCGGTCAGATGCTCGTTGCCCTCCTCGGGCACGCCCAGGAACACCGAGGCCAACCCGGACCGGCCCTCGTCCTGCGCCGCGGCGAGCACCTTGTGGATCTCCGGCAGGTCGTCGAGGTGGGCCAGGATCTCGAAGTTGGCGGCCCACATCATCCGGTGCGACTCCATCAGATCGATCACCCGCGTCCAGATCGCCTCGAAGCGCTCCAGCGGCGCGGACTCGGCGCCGACCGCGTCGACCAGCGCGGCGCTCAACTCGTTGCCCCACTCCTTGATCGACTCCAGCAGCGCCTGCTGCATCAGCGCGTCCTTGGACCCGTAGTGGTAGCCGATCGATCCGAGGTTGGTGCCCGACACGGCGACGATGTCGCGCGCGGTCGTGCGCATGTAGCCCTTCTCGTACAGACAACGTTTGGCGCCGGCCAGCAGGTCTTCGCGGTGTCCCATGGGGCGATGGTAACCGGGGATTAGACAAATGTCTTACACAAGTGACTCATACGCGTGTATGAAGAAGTTCGACCCCGCCGTCGACCTGGATCCGGTGCCGGCTCAGGGATGTTCCGGGTCCGGCGGCGGCTGCTGCCGGGTCAGGTGCGCGTCGGTGACGTCGCGTCCCATCAGCCACCCGTCGGTCTCCCGTCGCTCGTCCAACTCCTTGAGCATGGACTGGAGTTCCGAACGCAGGAAGTCCCGGGTGGCGACCTCGCCGAGGGCGATCCGCAGTGCCGCGACCTCGCGGGTCAGATATTCGGTGTCGGCGATGTTGCGCTCGTTGCGGGCCCGGTCCTGCTCCAGGTTGACCCGGTCCCGGTCGTCCTGCCTGTTCTGCGCGAGCAGGATCAGCGGCGCCGCGTAGGACGCCTGGAGGGACAGTGCCAGGGTCAGGAAGATGAACGGGTACTCGTCGAAGCGCAGCGCCGGCGGCACGAAGATGTTCCAGCCGATCCACACGATCACCGTGGCGGTCATGTAGACCAGGAACCGACCGGTGCCCAGGAAACGGGCGATCCGCTCGGAGAACCGGCCGAACGCCTCCGGGTCGTACGCGGGCAGCAGCGGACGCCGCCCCGGATCGCGCGGTTGATCCAGGCGCGGGCGGCGGCGCTTGTCGGCGCTCGTGCTCTCACGAGCCACGGCGGACACCCCCGTCTCCGTGTATGGCGCCCTCGCGCCAGTCCTCGGGCAGCAGATGGTCGAGCACGTCGTCGACGGTGACCGCGCCGAGCAGGTGGTCGTCCTCGTCCACCACCGGCGCCGCGACCATGTTGTACGCGGCCAGGAAGCTGGTCACCTCGGCGAGCGGGGTGTCCGGGCGCAGCGGCATCAGGTCGGTGTCCAGCACCGCGCCGACCAGGGTGAACGGCGGATCGCGCAACAAGCGCTGGAAGTGCACCGTGCCCAGGTACTTCCCGGTCGGCGTCTCGGTCGGCGGCCGGCACACGTAGACCTGACTGGCCAGGGCCGGCGAGAGGTCGGCGTTGCGCACGTGGGCGAGCGCCTCGGCGATGGTGGCGCCGGGTTCGAGCACGATCGGCTCGGTGGTCATCATGCCGCCGGCGGTGTCCTCGACGTAGGTCAGCAGCCGGCGCACGTCCTCGGCCTCCTCCGGCTCCATCAGGCCGAGCAGGCGTTCCGCGGTGTCCTCGGGCAGCTCGGAGATCAGGTCGGCCGCGTCGTCCGGGTCCATCGCCTCCAGCACGTCGGCCGCGCGCTCCTCCTGGAGCTGGCCCAGGATCTCCACCTGGTCGTCCTCGGGCAGTTCCTCCAGCACGTCCGCGAGCCGGTCGTCGTCGAGCGCCGCGGCCACCTCGGCGCGGCGCTTGGCGGAGAGGTTGTGCAGCACGTTCGCCAGGTCGGCGGGCCGCAATTGCTCGAAGGTGGCGAGCAGGTTGGCCGCGCCCTGCTGGTCCTCGGGGCGCTCGAAACCGACCACCGCGTTCCAGTCCACGGTGATCGTCTCGCCGCGTCGCCGGCGCAGGCCGGAGGTGCCGCCCTTTTGCACGAAGAGCTTGGAGATCAGCCAGTCGCGACCGCGTCCGAGCGCCATCGCGACGTCCAGCACGGTCACCGGCTCGTCGGTCTCGGCCAGGCTCACCCGGCGATCGAGCATCTCGGCGAGCACCAGCGTCTCGCTCGGCCGTTGCTCGAAGCGGCGCATGTTGACCAGCCCGGTGGTGATCACCTCGCCGGTCTCCACGCTGGTCACCCGGGTCATCGGGACGAAGATCCGCCGACGGGTGGCCACCTCGACGACCAGGCCGAGCACGCGCGGGGGGAGCTGGGCGGTGCGCAGCATCACCACCACGTCGCGCAGCCGGCCGACGTGGTCGCCGTTGGGGTCGAACACGGCCACGCCCGCCAGGTGCGAGATGAACACCCGCCCGGATGACGCACCCATGCCGTGGTCCCTCCGTCGCCGATGTGTATGCCCGCTCGGGCCGATCCGCGGCCGATCCGCGCGGTCGTTCCTCGTATGCCCCCGGACGGTCAGGCTACCGGTCGACGTGGGCATGATCACGACACCTCGCGCCCGGCTCAGTACAGTGCCGCCCGTGCGCTTGCCTCAGACGAAGACCACGATCGCCCTCCTGGCCGCCTGCGTCCTCACCGGCACGGCGTGTTCGAAGGCGGAGACCGGACTCGGCTCGGAATCCGCGGATTCCATCGCCGGCAAGTCCAAGGCGGCGGCCGCGACGGCCGTCGCGGTCCACGTGCAGGGCGTGTGGCGGATCCAGACCCAGGAGTTCCGGATCGATCTGCGGCTCAAGCGCGAGGGAGGGGTGGGCACCGTGGTCACCGCGGACAGCACCATCGAACTGCTGCGGATCGGCGAGGACCTGTTCGTGCGCGGCGACGCCCGGCTGTATCGGGGCCGGGACGGGCGCGGGGGGACCGACGTCGAGGAGTCGGCCCAGACGCTGCGGGACAAGTTCGTCAAGGTGCCGCCCGCCGATCCCAGCTACGCGCGGCTGTCCGGGTTCACCCGGATGCAGGACATGATCACCGATCTGATCCGGCTCAACGGCAAGCTCAAGAAGGACGGCCGGGAGAAGATACGCGGCGCCGAGTCACTCAAGGTGGTGGCCGACCGGGGGCGCGGCGGCGAACTGCGGGTGGCGCTGAAGGGGACCCCGTTCCCGCTCAAGTACATTCCTTCGCCGAGCGGCGGATCGCTCGAACTGTTCGAGTACAACCAGGACTTCCCGCTGGTGTTGCCCAAGCCCGACGACGTGCTCGACTACGGGTCGATGACCGACGGCAAGGAACCGTCGGACAAGTCGCCGGACAAGTCCCCGGTCAAACCCTCGGGTCAGCCCTCCGGAAAACCCTCGGGTCAGCCCTCGGGCAAGCCCACCGGGCCGGTGCCGGGTACCGACTGAGGCGGGGGATTCCGGCTCCGGGATACCGTTTCCCGCAGGACGTCGACGCGGGCGTGCGTCGATCAGGTCAGCGAACCAACGAGACATCGAACGACGAGGAACCCAACGGTGGATCACGTGCGGCGCGGCTTCGTGGTGGCGACGGCTGTATCGGTCACGGTGCTGGCCGCCGGGTGCAGTGCGGGACGGCCCGCACACCGCTCGTGGCAGGCGCCGGTGGACGAGCCGACGGCGGGTGCGCCGCTCGGCAACCAGGTGGACGGGCTGGACCCGGCGGCGATCCTTCAGCGTGCCCAGGCCGCGACGGCCGCCGCGAAGTCCGTGCACGTCAAGGGCGAACTGGCGGTCCCGGGCGCGTCCGGCAGGCCGGCCAAGCCGTTCAGCGTGGACATGCGCTTCACCAGCACCGGCAGCGAGGGCCAGATCGTCGAGGACAACACGACCGCGTACATCACCCGGGTGCAGAACCAGGTCTGGTTCCGGGGGGACGCGAAGTTCTGGTCCAAGGTCGAGGGCAACGGCAGCGAGACGGCCAACCACGACAAGTACGTACAGGTCCCCTCCGGGGACAAGAAGTACGGCGGCATCGTGGAGAACACCTACGTCGAGCGGCTGACCAACAAGCTGATGGGCAAGCCGGGCAAGCTGGAGAAGGGCGCGGTCAAGCAGGTCAACGGCCACAAGGCGATCGCCCTGGAGAATCGCACGCCGGGCGCGGGCGGCACCATCTGGGTGGCCACCGAGGGCGCCCCGTACCTGCTGCGGATGGAGTCGGCCCAGGACGCGAAGCAGACCGGCGCGTTCGACTTCCTCGGCTACGGCGAACGGGTTGACGTGCACGCGCCGGAGCCCAAGGACGTGGTGGACAAGGACCTGACCACCCAGGGCCGCCCGACCGGCGGCAGCAACGGCACCTCGACCGGCGGCTCGAGCACGCGGCCGCCGACGACCGGCGCGCCCACGAGTTCCACCACGCGCCGCCCCGACATCGGCCGGACCGGCAAGCCGCCGGTCCCCGCCGGCCTCAAGCACGACCCGGTGTTGTTCTTCTGATCGGGCGTCGGGCCCACCCGGGGCGGCCTCATCCGGTGCGGGCCCACGGCTCACCCGAGGCGGCTCCGTCGCCGCGCCCGACGTCCCGCGGACGGTCGGCGCCCGGGCCCGGCCCGGGGGCACCGACTGTCAGCCGCGCCGGCGCAGGCGGCCGATCGACAGGTTGAACGGGGACGCGCCGCGCGTCACGGCCGGCGACCCGACCGGAACGGTGCGTCCGGCGTCCCGGGGCAGATCCCGGGCCGGGCCGGTCGGGGTCAACCGGATCAGGTCGCACTCGCGTTTCCAGCGGGCCGGCTGCTCCTCGCCGTCGGGCGCGTTCAACCGGGCCGCGTGCAGGGCCAGCACGGCCGGCTCCCACGCCGGGTCGTCCGGTGCCACCACGGCGACCCGGGCGGTCCAGCCGGGCAGCCGGCCGCCCTTGTCCTTGCTGCGCAGGTCCACGAGCGCCTCGGCGGCCTCGGCCAGGCCGGGCACGAACTGCTCGACCGCGCCGTCCGCGCGGGCCGTCACCAGCCACGACGCGCCGTCCAGCCACACGTGCCAGACCGGGCGGGCGGGTGCGGTGCCGACCGTGAGCCAGAGCAGGCCGGACTTCTTCGCGGCTTCCTCGCGCAGCGCGTCCGCTTCCGGGAGTGCGTCGGTGTCCGTCATGCGCCACAGCGTCCCACAACGCGCGGGCGCGGAACGTGGTCCCGCCCCGGCGACGTGCGAGGCCGAACGTGCGCCACCTCATAGCCCGCCAGGGGTGACCCGTCGGTAACCTGACCGCACGATCCGCAGCACTGGGAGGACCAGAGACATGGCCGCCACATCGCGTAGCTTGCGTTCCCGCCGTTCCTGTATGGCTGTGCCCGGCAGCAACCCGCGCTTCATCGAGAAGGCGCAGGGGCTTCCGGTCGACCAGGTGTTCCTCGACCTCGAGGACGCCTGCGCCCCGCTCGCGAAGGAGGGCGCGCGGCACACCATCGTCGACGCGCTCAACAACGGCGACTGGGGGAATCGGATCCGCGTCGTGCGGGTCAACGACTGGACCACCCACTGGACCTACCGCGACGTGGTCACCGTCGTGGAGGGCGCGGGGGCCAACCTCGACGCCATCATGCTGCCGAAGGTCCAGGACGCCGGCCAGGTCAAGGCCCTGGACCTGCTGCTCACCCAGATCGAGAAGACGGTCGGCCTGGAGGTCGGCCGGATCGGCATCGAGGCGCAGATCGAGAACGCCCGAGGACTGGTCAACGTCGACGAGATCGCCGCCGCGTCGCCGCGCGTGGAGACCATCATCTTCGGCCCGGCCGACTTCATGGCGTCGATCAACATGAAGTCCCTCGTGGTCGGCGAGCAGCCCCCGGGCTACGACACCGGCGACGCGTACCACTACATCCTGATGCGGATCCTGATGGCCGCGCGGGCCAACGACCTCCAGGCGATCGACGGCCCCTACCTCCAGATCAAGGAGGTCGACGGCTTCCGCCGGGTGGCCGGCCGCTCGGCCGCGCTGGGCTTCGACGGCAAGTGGGTGCTGCACCCCGGCCAGATCGACGCCGCGAACGAGCTGTACTCGCCGACCCAGGCCGACTACGACCACGCCGAGATGATCCTCGACGCGTACGACTGGTGCACCTCGGCCGAGGGCGGCATGAAGGGCGCCGCGATGCTCGGCGACGAGATGATCGACGAGGCGTCGCGCAAGATGGCCCTGGTGATCTCGGCCAAGGGTCGCGCGGCGGGCATGCAGCGTACGCAGAAGTTCGAGGCCCCCAAGGGCTGAGTCCGGCCCCGGTGACCCGGGCCGGTGCTCCGGTGCCCGGGCGGTGACGCGACGAAGGGGCGGCACCCGATCGGTGATCGGGTGCCGCCCCTTCGTGTCGCATCGGCCGTGTCGCATCCGCGCGGCGCGGCGGCTCCCGGGGCGCGCCGCGGCCCGGCTCAGCTCTCGGTGAGCAGACCCGCGCGCAGAGTGCCGAGCGTGCGCGACAGCAGCCGAGAGACGTGCATCTGGGAGATGCCCAGTTGCTCGCCGATCTCGGACTGGGTCTTGCCGCCGAAGAAGCGCAACATCAGGATGTGCTTCTCGCGCGGCGGGAGCGCGGCGATCAGCGGCTTGAGCGACTCTCGGTTCTCCACCAGTTCGATCGCGTCGTCGTCCGCGCCGAGCCGGTCCATCGGAACCGCGGCGTCGTCGCCGGCGCCCGCGGGGGTGTCCAGCGACGAGGCGCTGTAGCCGTTCGAGGCGATCATGCCCTCGACGACCTCCTCGCGGGAGACGTCCAGGAAGTCCGCCAACTCGGCGACGGTGGGCGCCCGTTCCAGGCGCCGGCCGAGCTCGTCGCTCGCCTTCGCCAGCCGCAGCCGCAACTCCTGGAGTCGGCGCGGAACCCGGACGGACCACGAGGTGTCCCGGAAGAAGCGCTTGATCTCGCCGAGGATGGTCGGCATCGCGAAGGTCGGGAACTCCACCTCGCGCTCGGTGTCGAAGCGGTCGATCGCCTTGATCAGCCCGATCGTGCCGACCTGGACGATGTCCTCCAGCGGCTCGCTGCGGGTGCGGAAGCGAGCCGCCGCGAAGCGCACCAGCGGCAGGTTGAGTTCGATGAGGGTGTTGCGCACGTACTGGTACTCGTGGGTGCCCTCTTCCAGCCGGTTCAGCCGCCGGAAGAGTGTCTTCGAGAGCGCGCGCGCGTCGGCGGCGCCCATCGATCCGATCTCGTCGTCGTCGAATTCACGCGCGAGTTCGCACAGATCCAGCTCTTCTGCCCCGGTGTCCGTCGCCGGTGGCCGCTGTGACCCCCGGACCTGCATCTCGGCTTCGAGCTGTACTGCCATGCCTCCCCCTCGTCACGCTTTTGAGGTCTCTCCCGTGCGCCTAACCCGGATGGGGGAGAGCAAACACCATCCACCCGAAAAACTTGTGCGGGCAAGCCGACCCCCCGCATTCGGGGGCGGTCGTCTATCGTGTGCCCGGGCCGGAGTACTCGATGGGCAAAGGGCAGCAGGAGGCTGGCATGCAGGGCGGCTTGACGGTGTCGGTGAGCACCAATGGCACCTCTGCGATCGTTACGGTCGCCGGTGAGATCGACGTGGACAGTGCCGCCGCGGTGCGGGACCGCCTGTTCGAGTGTGTCGAGCAGGGCAGTACGCGTCTGGTGATCGACTGCTCGGACCTCGATTTCTGTGATTCGACCGGGCTGAACGCGTTTCTCGCCGCCCGGCTGCGCGCGCAGGCCGCGGGAGGAGCCGTCCACCTCGTGGGCGTTCAACCCGCTGTTGCGCGGGTATTCGAGATCACCGGTGCGGTACAGGGGTTCACTTTCCACGAGACCCTGGCAGAGGCGGTCGGAGAGTAGCCCGTGACTTCTGGTGTCCTCCAGCGGGATGCGGGCAACTATCACCGCGTAGCAGCGTGAGCGAGGTGAGCCAGTAGATGTGCGCCATGCGATCGCAGGCGCCCGGCGACGGGGGCGCCTGCTTCTCCACACCACCGCTTCGTCAGGTGCGGAGATTGCCGTTCGAGGGCGCGAAGGGGGCGGTGGCGCGGTCGAGGACGTTCATCCGCAACACGCTCCACGCGTACGGATGGTCGGGTTCCCAGGACGAGCAGGTGATGCTGACCGCCGACGACGTGCTGCTCGTCGCGGTCGAGCTGGTCACCAACGCGTGCCTGCACGCGGGCGGTCCGGTGGAGTTGCGCGTCGTGCGGACGAGCGAGCTGTTGCGGATCGAGGTGGACGACCGCAGCGAGGAGCCGCCGCAGGCACGTGCTCCGCATTCGGGGACACGACCGGGCGGACACGGACTGCACATCATCCGGCGGCTGACGCTGGACTGGGGGGTGGTCGTGCACCAGGGCGACGGGAAGACCGTGTGGGTGGACATGCCCGTCCCCGAGGTGATGCGCTGAATCGGACGCCTGCTCGCGGGGTGCGGTGCCGAGCCGGATACCGGCCCGAACCCGGTGCGCTCGGCGGATACCCTGGAGCACATGTCTGCCTCTTCGGTTCGTGTTCGCTTCGCTCCCTCTCCCACCGGCATGTTCCACGTCGGTGGCGCTCGTTCCGCGCTGTACAACTGGGCCGTCGCGCACAAGGCCGGCGGCACGTTCGTGCTGCGTGTCGAGGACACCGACGAGGCGCGGAACCGGCCCGAGTGGACCGAGGGCATCATCGGCGCGCTCGCGGCGATCGGCATCAACGCGTCCGACCCGGCCTTCGAGGGCCCGTACTTCCAGTCGCAGAACACCGCGTTGCACCGCGAGAAGGCGGTCGAGCTCTTCGACGCGGGCCGCGCGTACTACTGCGACTGCACGCGTGAGGACCTGGAGGCCCGGACCGGCTCCAAGCACCTGGGCTACGACGGCTTCTGCCGCGACCGCGGGCTGCCCGCGGGCGAGGGGCGCGCACTGCGCTTCCGTACGCCGGACGAGGGCGTCACGGTGGTGGCCGACCTGGTCCGCGGCGACACCGAGTTCCCGAACGCCTCGCTGGAGGACTTCGTGGTGGCCCGGGGCAACGGCTCGGCCGTGTTCCTGCTGGCGAACGTGGTCGACGACGTCGACCAGCGGATCACCATCGTCATCCGCGGCGAGGAGCACCTGTCCAACGCGGCCAAGCAGCAGCTGTTGTGGGAGGCGCTGGGCGCGACCGCGCCGCAGTGGGCGCACCTGCCGGTGATCGTCAACGAGAAGCGGCAGAAGTTGTCCAAGCGTCGGGACAAGGTGGCGCTGGAGTCCTACCTGGACGAGGGCTACCTGCCCGAGGCGCTGGTGAACTACCTCTTCCTGCTCGGCTGGGGCCCGAAGGACGACGTGGAGATCCGGCCGTACGCGGAGCTGGAGCAGCTCTTCGACCTGCGGGACGTGAACAAGTCGTCGGCGTTCTTCGACGTGAAGAAGTTGTCCTCGTTCAACGCCGACTACATTCGCGCGCTGGACGCGGACGCGTTCGTGAAGGCGTGCGAGCCGTGGGTGCTCGGGGAGAAGGCGCCGTGGGCGAAGGAGGCGTACGACCCGGCGGTGTTCGCCGAGGTCGCGCCGCTCGTGCAGACCCGGATCACGGTGCTCGACGAGGTCCCGATGTACGTGGACTTCCTGTTCCTGGACGCGCCCGCCGAGGACGAGGCGGCCTGGGCCAAGGCGATGAAGCCGGGCGCCGCGGACGTGCTGGCCAGTGCGCGCGAGGAGCTCGCGGGGGCCGAGTGGAACGTGGACGCGCTCAAGGCCGCGGTCGAGGCCGCGGGTGCCGCGCACGGCCTGAAGTTGTCCAAGTCGCAGGCCCCGGTCCGGGTCGCGGTGACCGGTCGCACGATCGGCCTGCCCCTGTTCGAGTCGCTCCAGGTACTCGGCCGCGACCGGGTCCTGTCCCGCATCGACGCGGCGCTGGCCAGGTTGGCGACGGCGCAGTAGTCGCCGCACCGGAACACGGCGGGCCCGCACACCGGGAAACGGGTGGGCGGGCCCGCCGGGGCGGCGGGTCAGCTCAGTGACAGGGTCAGTGTGGTGTCGTAGGCACCGGGCTGCTGCATCGCGGGTACGGCGAGCGAGATCGATGCCTTGGCGATGAACGCGCCGCCGGTTCGCGGGGCGTTCGGCGTCGACGCCAGCACGGATCCGCCGGCGATCCGGCCGGGCGTGCCGGGCACCGCGACGCTCAGGCCGCCCGGCGCGCTCTCCACCGCCGGTACCCAGGTGAAGTGATCGGCCGGAATCCGGCCGCCGTCCGGTGAGGTGAAGTCGCCGATGTCGGCGGTGAGCGTCCAGCCGAGCGAGCCGCCGCGCACGTCGGTGACGGTGATCGGGTTCAGCGGGCCGGACATGGTCT
Source organism: Embleya sp. NPDC025285 (assembly GCF_055558835.1). Classification (NCBI taxonomy): domain Bacteria; kingdom Bacillati; phylum Actinomycetota; class Actinomycetes; order Kitasatosporales; family Streptomycetaceae; genus Embleya; species Embleya sp. NPDC025285. Next base: position 7,645 of record NZ_JBVHLU010000002.1, on the reverse strand, counting down.
GCGCGCGGGTGCTCACCGCGCCGCCCACGAGTCGGATGCCGTCACCCTGCTGGGAGATGGTCAGCCCGCCGGTGCCGATCACGCCGGTGATGTGCTGGGACACCGTGCCGGCGCCGGAGTCGGCACCGACCGTCAGAGTGCGCGAGACGGCCGGTGGCACGACCGGGGCGCAGTCGATCAGCGTCCCCCCGATGCCCTCCGCGGTCACCGTGTAGGTGCCCGGGGTGAGCGTGACCGGGCCGCTTCCGGGGATCGTGAACGTGCCGGTGAGATCGGTGAGTTCAAGGGAGCCGGAGGGATTCTCCGGCGCCGGGCGGCCCTGACCGCGTACCCCGAAGGCGGTGTGCTGCGAGCCGCCCACGTTCACGGCGGCCTCTGCGTAGAACGGGATCGAGTCGATGTGCGGCATTCCCGGATACTTCGGCTGCGTACCCCAGTGCCAGGTGACGGTGACCGTTTCGCCCGGGTTGTAGGTCGGCTTGTCCGGGCTGACGACCAGGTCCACGTCGAACGCGTCTTCCGGGAACCGTATGCCGAGGATGGAGGAGGAGCATCGCTCCTGGTACGTGATGGTGTCCGCCTGTGCGGGTGCCGCCGACGTCAGGCCGACGGCCGCGACGACGATCGCCGTCGCGCAAGCCGCCAGGACGCGACGGGCCGAGTTTCTTTGGTTTCTCTTGAACACGGATTTCCTTGCCGGAGTCGGGAATCGATCGGTGCCAAGGCGCGGTGGGGACCGGGTTGGTTCCGAGCGGGTCCCCGACCGACACGATGTTTGGCACGATCAATGATTACTGACGGCAACCCGCGCCGCACTCGGAATTGCGCAGCAACTCGCTTGGGTGGCAAGGAAATTGACGGGCCGTTGGATCGTTCCCGGCCGGGAACTCCGGACGGCCCCCGCGACTGTCGTCGCGGGGGCCGCCCGGAGTTTCGGTGTTGCTCGTGCTATCGCGTCAGCTGATCGAGAGGGTCAGCGTGGCGGTGTAGGTGCCGACCGCCTGGTACGCCGGGACGGCGAGGGAGAGGTCGGCGTCGGCGGCGAAGGTACCGCCGGTGACGGGCGCCGCCGGAGCGGACGCCAGCGTGGCGCCGGTGCCGATCGGGCCGGCACTACCGGGCACCGCGACACTGGGCGAGCCCGGGCCCGCGGCGACCTTCGGGGTCCAGGTGAACTTGTCGGCGCCGATCTTGCCGCCGGTGCCGTTGGTGAAGTCGGACACCGAGCCGGTGAGGGTCCACCCGGTGTTGCCGCTGCGGAAGTCCTTCACGGTCACGGTGTTCAGCGCGCCGGTCATGTTCTGCGCCTGGCCGTTGATCGTGATGTCCGACAGCTTGATCGCGCCGGCTTCCTGGGAGATGGTCAGGCCGCCGGCCACCACGTTGCCGGTCACGGTCTGGTCCAGGCTCGCGCCGGGGACGGTGATGCGGAACGGAGTGGTGATCGCGGTGGTGTCGTCGGTGCCCTCGGTCACGTAGATCGAGGCGATCGACGGGTCGCTCGCGACGAAGTCCGGGATGGTGAAGGTGCCGTCGGCGGCCGAGTCGGCGTACGCGGCCGTCTCGTCCAGCACGTAGCCCGAAGCGGTCTGGCCGCGCGCGATGATGGTCAGGTTCGGGGTGAAGTTCTTCCCGGTGACCTTGACCGTGGTGCCCACCGGACCACTGGCCGGGTCGAGGCTGATCTGCCGCGCGGTGGCGGTGATCTTGATCGGGGCGAGCGCCTCGGAGGCACCGACCTTGACCTTGATCTTGTAGTCGCCCGCGGCCACCGTGGCGATCGTGCTCACGTTGCCGGTGAGCGCGCCGTCGGCCACCGCGAGGGTGTTGCCGGGCGCGATCTTGGCCGCGTCGCAGGCCGCGCCGGCGGCGTCGCACAGCTCGACCGACGGGGTGCCGGCCGGCCAGTGCGCACCGGTCAGTGCGATCGGCGCGCCGGCGGCGGCCTCGGCCGGACCGGACAGCGTGGCCGGCTCCTGCGAGGTGCCTTCGACCTTGAGGGTGCGCGAGACCGCGACCGGGGTCACCGGCGTGCAGTCGGTCGGCACCTTCAGGCCCAGGGCCGTGGTGAAGGTCGAGTAGATGTCCGGGGTCAGGGCGACGTCACCGGGCGTGGTCAGGGTGAACTTGCCGGTGCCGTCACTGACCTTGAGGTCCTGGCCGGGCAGGGCCTCCGGGTTGTCCTGCGGCCCGATCACCTTGAAGTTGCCGCTCTGGGCACCGGAGAGCTTCACCGTGCCGTCGAGGTAGGTCGAGTTCGCGGGCACCTTGCCGATCACCGGAATGGTCGGCGGGGCCTTCGGGAACACCGTCCAGTGCCACTTGACCGTGACCTCTTCACCCACGGCGTACGTGGGCTTGTCCGGGGTGACCTGCAGGTCCATCTGGACCTGACCGTTGGGCAGGTTCGGCGAGTACTTGTTGACACAGTGCGTCGTGTAGTCGACCGGGACCGCCTGGGCGGACGGTGCGAGGACCACGAGACCGCCGGCGGTCGCGACGGCGACGACGGCTGTCGAGGCGAGCAGCCTGCGTGGAGCGATTCTTCGCATTCGGGACACTATTCTCCTCGCGGGGATGGGAATATGCCTACTGCCACGGTGGAGCGGCATCGCGCGATCCCGGAATTCTGCGGCCTCCGCCCTCTCGGAGCGTGGCGGGCCGCCGGTCGGAATGCGACGGATGCGGTAGCGGTCGGCAATAGATGGTCCGACACCGTATTCATCCGTTAATTGCTGACGAAGTCAATGACTATTCCGAGGCGATCCAGGTGTCACGTGTCAACATGATCGACTTGCCGCGCGGCAAGGGAAGCGGAATGCGATCGTCCCCTCCCGGACCCCGGTATCGGGCACAACGAAGGCCGCCGTCCCCAGGGACGGCGGCCTCCGGTCGAGCCCTTCGGATATACGTCAGCCCGTCACGGTGAACGGGGTCGACGCGTTGCGGTCGGAGTGGAAGGTCTCCGACGCGATGATGCCGGTGGTGTTCGACTTCGTGATCAGGATCCAGATGCTGAAGTCGCCGTTGGCGTTCGCCCAGGCGCCGGCCCAGTCACTGGTCTTGGAGTTGCCCGCCAGACCGTTGACGTTGACCCACGCGAGCGAGCCGTAGCCGTGCCCGGTGACCAGGACGAACGTGCACGGGTCGCCGGACGTCTTGTTCAGCTCCAGCCAGCGGCGCTGCACGGTGACCGAGGTCAGCGCGCTGTTGCTGCCGTCGCTGAGCTTGAGCTTGTAGGTGCCCTCGCCCACGTTTCCGGCGATCGTCACGTTGCCGGCGAGCGTGCCGTCGGCGGCGATGGTGATCGGGCCCGAGCTGATCCGGGCGGCGCTGCACGCGGAGCCGTCGGCCGCGCACAGCGACGCGGCGGCGGAGCCGTTCGGGGTCCAGTTGTTGCCGGACACCGCGACCGAGCCACCGGCGTGCGTGGTCGCGGGCGACGCCGACAGGGTGGCCGGCAGGGCCGCGCCGATGGTGAACGGCACGGCGAAGCCGGTCGTCTCGTCGACGCCCTCGGTGATCCAGACCGCGGTGATGCTCGGGTCGCTCACCACGAAGTCCGGGATGGTGATCGTGCCGTCGGCGGCCGAGTCGGCGTACGCGGCCGTCTCGTCCAGCACGTAGCCCGTCGCGGTCTGGCCGCGCGCGATGACGGTCAGGTTCGGGTTGAAGTTCTTGCCGGTCACCGAGACGACGGTGCCCACGGGGCCCCGGTTGGGGCTGAGCGTGGCCTGTCGGGCGACCGCGTTGATCTTGACCGCGGCGACCGCCTCGCCGGCGCCGACCTTGACCTTGAGCTTGTAGTTGCCGGTCGGCACGGTGGCGACGGTGTTGATGTTGCCGGACAGCGCGCCGTTGGCCACCACCAGGCTGTTCGCCGCGATCTTGCTCGCGTCGCACGCGGCGCCGTTCGCGTCGCACAACTGCACCGACGGGGTGCCCGCGGCCCAGTTGTTGCCGGCCAGCGCGACCTGGGCGCCGGCGTTGAACTCACCGGGGTTCGCGCTCAGGGTGGGCGCCCCCTGCGAGGGGCCGTCCACGGTGAGGGTGCGCGACACCGAGATGGGGTTGATCGGCGAGCACTTGGTCTCGACCGTCTGCCCGACCGCAGTGGTCCACGTCGAGTAGATGTCCGGGGTCAGGTTGACCTGGCCGGCCTGGGTCAGTGTGAGGTTGCCGACCGGGTTGCTCAGGATCAGGTCCTGGCCGGGCAGCGCCTCGGGGTTGATCTTCGGTCCCTGGATGGCGAAGTTGCCGGTCTGCGCGCCCGTCAACTTCACCGTACCGACCGGATAGGTCGAGTCCTTCGGCACCTTGCCGACGACCGGGATCGACGTGGGGGCCTTGGGGTACAGCTTCCACTGCCACTCGACCGAGACGACATCGCCCACCTGGTAGCTGCTCTTGGCAGGGGTGACCACCAGGTCGATCTTGACCTGGCCGTCCGGCGGCGTCGAGTACGGGTTGGTGCAGTGCGTCGCGTAGTCGACGGTGTCGGCTTGCGCGGCGGGGGCGAGGACGAGGGCGCCGGTGCTCGCGATGGCGCCGACGGCCGCGGCCGCGATCAGCCTGCGCGGAGCGATTCTTCGCATTCGGGACACGTTTCTCCTAGCCGGGTGGGAGGTGCCTGGTGGTGCGGGAGAGTCCGCTTCCCCCGCGTACGCCCGGAGGGCGACATTTCGTCGCCCACTACGGCCGTCGCCCGTCGGCGACGGGTGTCGGGAGTGTTGGCCGAGTGGCTGGGTGAAAAGGCCGGGATGGCGAACTCCGAACGTTGCTGGTCCGCCCGAACATCTAGCGAATAAAGGCGCAAGAAGCAATGCGTAAAACGTGGCGATCTTGGTGTCACGTGTCACCATGATCAACTTTGATAAACCTGCTCCAGCCTTCTGTTTCTGAGCTTGACCGAGTCAATAGGAACCGCGATCGATTCATGATCGCTGCCCGATGGATTCATCTACAAAACCGTATTGACTTCTTCCGCTTGCGCAGTTTCACTTTGGCTGTGCCGGAGGGCCCCGGCGTGGGGAAGAAGCGGGCCCGCCCCGGATCCCGATAACACCGTCGTGCCGTCCGGTTCGTACCGCGTCGGCCGACCCTTCGGGATGCCCGCCGGTTGCTCCACCGTTTTCGCCTGCGGCGTGCAGGCCGGGAAGAACGTGCGCCATCACCAGGTCCTCGGAAGCGATGAAAAGGAGCTCCACCATGTCTCGTACCAAGCTCGCAAGCGCCGGTATCGCCTGCTCGGCCGCCGCCTTCGCCGCGGTCATGGCGCTGTCCGGCACCGCGAACGCGGTTCCCGATTCGCGCAGCGTGAACCTCACCTGCAAGGACAGCACGGGTACCACGTGGGTCACCGGCGGCACTGGAACCCTCACCTCCAGTGACCCGGGCGGCACGGCGGCGCAGAAGATGAAGCTCGTCTCGCCGATGACCGCGCCGATCGCGATCCCGGCGAACTCGCTGACCACCACCATCCGCACCATCCAGACCGGCGCGGGTGCGGGCACCGTTCGTGACTTCACCGGCACCGTGAACCTGCCGATGAACATCGGAAACCAGATCAACCTGGGCCCGGTTTCCGGGACTTCGCGGCTTGCTGCGGGCACCACCGTGCGCCTGCAGGACACTTCGGCCGCCGCGCCGAGCGCCACGAACTGGTCGGTGAAGATCAACACGAGCATCTCCGGCTCCCCGGTGGAGATCTGGTGTGCCGGCAAGCAGGACGCGGCTTCGGGCGACTACACGTTCTGATCGATCCCGGACCGGACCCTGCCCGTGCAGGAGGGTCCGATCAGGATTCGATGATCAGGATTCGATGACGTCTCGCGCCTGCCCGGGCGGCCTCGTGCCGCCCGGGCAGGCGTACGCATGTCCGGGTATCGGTGACGCGAGCCGGTGGGGGCACAAGGGCGTGGCCCGGCGAGCGGGCTTTTCCGCCGTTCGAGGTATTCCCGATGATTCGGGTCGGAGGGCCGGGGCGGCATTCTTTATCGGTGTCACGTGTCACCAAGATCGAATCAGATAAAGCCGGCCCGATAATCGCCTTTCGATTCTTTCCCGGATTCCCGGGAACGGAAACCGTTTTACTTCGCCGGCCGTACGGTTCGTGTCGAGTCGGCCGAAAGGGCCCGTGCGAGTGGTGGAGCGGGCCGGTCATCGGTCTCGGCGCGGTCGGTGACGGTGGCCGTATCGGCCGCATTCCCCGCCTACGCGGGCCGAAGCCGTGGTGCGGGCCGGGTCTTCGAAACCGACGCGCGGGAAGCCTCTCCAGGGCTCCCGCCGCCGCTCGGTACAGCGGGTGTGACCACCGCGTTCGCGGCAACCGCAGCAGCTTGGCCACCGTGCCGGACGCATCGAACCGGCCGGTGTGGATCGCATTGCGCCCGAACGGGCCACGGTCCTGCCCTGCGGCGCGGGTGGATCGGACTCCGGGGCGGACGACCTTCGCCCGCCGAGCGGCTCGGGCCCGGAAAATTGCACCGGAACCATCGATTTCGCTTTCCTTCGCGGATTGGTTTCCGTGCGTCTCTCCGGACGTGCCGCGTCCCGCGGGACGTTTGTTTTACCGAGAATTCGGGACGCAATACTCACGTTACGTAATCACGCCTGTATAGTGACGCGTGTCACCATGATCAAAGATATGCATTTGGTGATCATGAGGATTGAAGGCGCTCTGTCGGTCGATATGGTTGGAAGCTTCTCGAAGATCACTCGGCTTTGTAAACGTGGACATTAGGCATTGACTTCTTTTCTTTCTCCCGCTTCACTCTCCCTGTGCCGGAAGGCCCGATGCAGAAGCAATCCGGGCCCTTCGCGGTTTGGCTTGCGTCGCCGTTCCCGTCGATGTCGAGATACCGGCCGGCAGTACCAGCGTCTTGCCTGCTTCAGGGCACTCGGGCAAGCACGTCTTCATTCGGAAAGCCGTGAAAGGAGCACCACCCCTCATGTCTCGTTCCAAAGCTGCAACGGTTGGCATCGCCTGTACGGCGGGTGCCTTCGCGGCCGTGATGGCCATGTCCGGTACTGCCAACGCCGCTCCGCCGGAGTCGCGCGGGGTGCACCTGACCTGTGTCGACATCAACTCGGGTATCACGTACTCGACGAACGGCGCGGGCACCCTCTCCTCGAGCGACCCGGGTTCGCCGAACCCGCAGAAGATGAAGCTCACTTCGTCGATCACGGCGCCGCTCAACATCCCGGCGAACTCGCTGACCACCACGATCCGGATGACGGGCGGCGTCACGTTCTCCGGGACGGCCAACCTGCCGATGAACGCGGGCAACCCGATCACGCTCGGCCCGGTTCCCGCCGCCGCGCGTATCGCGGGCGGGACCAGCATCATCCTGCTGGACACCTCCGCCGCCGCCCCCAGCGCGACGAACTACTCGGTGCGCATCCAGGCGACCTTCGCCGGGACCGCGGCCGACATTCGTTGCGCCGGCAAGCAGGACACCGTTCCGCCCGCCACCGGCCCGACCCCCTTCACCTTCTGATCCGCCCGGCTCTCGACCAGGGAGCCGGAACGCTCGGATCCTTGCGCCACGGGCCCGGGGGGGGGGGGGGGGGGGGGGGGGGGGGGGGGGGGGGGGGGGGGGGGGGGGGGGGGGGGGGGGGGGGGGGGGGGGGGGGGGGGGGGGGG